>JBAUXQ010000845.1:0-6023 GCA_049584355.1 Roseiarcus sp.
CCTCTCTATCGGTCTTCGTTAATCCAATTTTGCCGCATTTCTGTTTGCCGCGCCAGCCACGTCGGGGCAACAACCGCCCTCACATTTTCGGGTGGGAAACCTGCGGTCACAAAACCCTACGCCCGGACTGCGCCCTGGCAATCCGCACAACTACCCAAGTTCGGTAGCCAGTGTGCCCCTATCCCTTCTTCAAATAGGCCGCGTGCAGCGCGAGGTCGGCGGGGCCGAGCCGGTCGCTCGCGGCCCTCAACTGATGCCAGTACGGATAGATCAACGGCGGCTGGCTCACCTTGTCGAGACGCGCACGTTCGTCTTCGGTCAGCTTCACGTTGACGCTGGCGAGATTGTCGCGGAACTGCGCCTCGGTGCGGCCGCCGATGATGAGCGACGTCACCGCCGGCCGGCCGAGCAGCCAGGCGAGCGCGATCTGCGCCGCCGAGACGCCATGCGCCTCGCCGATCGCGACCAGTTCATCGACGATCGACCATAGCGAGTCCTCGTCGCGAATCGGCGGCTCGGGCCAGCCCGCCATGTGCCGCGTGCCCTCTTGGTTGTCGCGGCGATGCTTGCCGGACAGGAGGCCGCCGGCGATCGGGCTCCACACGAGGACGCCAAGCTTCTGGTCGATGGCGACGGGAATGAGCTCGTATTCGGCTTCGCGCGCCTGCAGCGTGTAGTGAATCTGCTCCGACACGAACGGCACGCGGCCATCGCGGCGCGCGACCTCCATCGCCTTCATCATGTGCCAGCCGGAATAGTTCGAGCAGCCGATGTAACGCACCTTGCCGGCGCGCACGAGGCTGTCGAGCGCCTCCATCGTCTCCTCGAGCGGGGTCAGGCCGTCCCATTGATGCATCTGGTAGAGGTCGATGACGTCGGTGCGCAAGCGCTTGAGGCTCGCCTCGCATTCGCGGATGAGATGCCAGCGGGAGAGGCCGCGATCGTTCGGCCCCTCGCCCATCCCAAAGCGCGCCTTGGTTGCGATCAGCATGCCGTGCCGGCGCTTCGTTCCCATCGCCTCGCCGAGCATTTCTTCGGACCCGCCCGCCGAATAGACGTTGGCGGTGTCGATCAGATTGACGCCGGCGTCGGCGACGATGTCGATCAGCCTGCGCACTTCGTCGAGCGGCACGTTGCCGACCTTGGCGAAGTTTCCCTTGCCGCCGAAGGTCATGGTCCCCATCGTCAGCACCGAGACCTTGAGGCCCGAATTGCCCAGCTGCCGGTATTCCATCGCCCGCTCCTTGCTCGACGCTCGAATTGCTCGCGCGACCGACTAACATGCTAGCTCGGACGCGCCAAGTTCGCAGTCCGGCCCGGTAACGCGGTTGTGAGCCGGACGCGCGCAAGGCCCCGTGTTTTCTCCGAAAAGCCAGGTTAGGGCCCACGGAGGACGGACTTGCCGCCAGGAAGCCTTTATGCGCAATGTCCCGCCGCCCGACATCCCCTCCTCAGGAGCTCGACTTGGCCTTCGCCTCTCTTCGCCGGCTCGCCTTCGCCGCCGTCCTTTCCGCCGCGGCCCTCACCGCCCACGGCGCCCTTGCGGCGACCGCGGCGCCCGAGCCCGACCGAACGGTCGACATGGCCACGGTGCTCAAGCCGGGGACACTGCCGGAATTGTCGATCGGCGACGCCGCTGGCCTGCCGATGATCGAATATGGCTCGCTGACCTGCCCCCATTGCGCCGCCTTCAGCCGCGAGGTCCTTCCCGAACTGAAGAAGGATTACATCGACACCGGCAAGGTCAGATACATCTTCCGCGAATTCTCGCGCAATCCGCTCGACGTCGCGGCGTTCGTGCTGGCGCGCTGCGTCGGCGACGACAAGGCCTTGGCGGCAATTGAGCTCTTGTTCAGCGAGCAGGACAAGTGGGCGTTCGTCGACAAGCCGCTCGAGCCGCTGATCGCCGCCATGCGCCCGACCGGCCTCAGCCACGACCAGGCGATGGCGTGCCTCAAGGATCAGGCGAAGGCCGACGCGATCGTAGGGGTCGGCAAGCGCGCCTCCGACGAGATCAAGATGAACGGCACTCCGACCTTCGTCATCGGCGGCAAGGTCTATGGCGGAGAACTCACCATGGACCAGCTGAGGGCGATCCTCGATCCGTTGATCAAGAAGTAGCACCGAAGCCATTGGCCTGAGGCTCAGCCTCGCCTCCAGAAGCGCGGTTCGTCGCAATAGGCCCGCCAGCTCTTCGCCAGGGCCTTCATCGCGCCGCGAGCCGCGCGCGCCTGGCTCCAGGAAATAGCGGCCGCTGACGGGGCGAGCTCCAGATGCTTGTCCGAAGCGAGGCCTTCGGCGAGCCGCGTCGCCATTGCGGCGTCGTTGATCTCGCCCAGAGCGTCCTGCAACTTTTTGAGACGGCGCAAGAATCGCTTCGGCTTCTTGGGCGGAGCGATGGATTCCAGAAACTCGATGCTATAGCGAAGTTTCTTCAGAGACTTTCGCAAAGGGTGAAGTTCCGACGCCTCTGCGTCGGGACGAACCGCCCGGCCTCGCTTCGCGGCCTTGGCGTCGAGGCGATCGAGCAGCTTTCCGGCGAGATCCTTGATGTCGCGCTTCAGGACTTTGTCGCCGACCTGGTCGCTGCCCTCGATCCAGGCCGCGAGACCCAGCACCAGGGCCCGGAAGGATGGGTCTTGCAGCTGGCGCACGCAACGCTCATGCGCTGCGCCGCGACGAGCCTCGGCGGGCGCCCTCATCATCTCGGCAAATTTTCTCGCCTTCGGCGTTTCGCAGACCCTCGGCAGGATTTCGTCGCAAAAGACGTCCCAGTCGCGCGCCTCGCCAATCGTCCGGCCCCCGCGCCGAAGCTCGCCCTCGAACAGGCGCGTCCCATGCGATTCAAGGTGGGGCGAAAAAAGCCGAAGCGCCGACCGAATGCGCCGAACCGCGATCCGCACCTGATGCACGCCTTCCGGATCTCCTGCGAGAGCGGCTGGCTGGTTCGCGAGCAGGTGGCCGAGCGTTTCCTCGACGATCGCGCGAAGGGCCTCAATCGCCGGATCGTCGGAATTGAGGCGCATCGGCGAGGGCTTGCTTGCCCGCGGCGGCGAACCTTCCCTAAGACGAAAGCCGCGCGCCGCCTTGCTCTCGACTTCGATGTCGAATGGAACAGCCGAATTCAGCTCGAGCGCCAATCGGTAAAGCGACACTGGCGCGCCTTCGCGCAACTCGAGTTCGAGTTCGCGAATATCCTCCTTCGCCTCTCCAGCTTTGATCGATCCCAGGTCGAGCGCCGCTTCGACGACGTCGCCATCCACCTCCAGGGTTTGCGTCGTTCGAACGACATCGGTCACGACCGCAGGTTCCAGCCGGTCTTCGGAAACATCGGCGAGAAGACTGACGATCGGCGCATCCCTGACCACCCCAAGATCGGGTTTATCGCTTTCGACCGGCCATTCCCATTCGCCGCGAGAATTGGCGACGCCCGCCTCGCCGGCGGCTTTTAGGGTCTGGATACGTTTGTTATCCTCCTGACGAATGCGCAGCGTGACGCCCCGTCGGGCGAGATCTTTCCCCGGCGTATCGTAATAGGTGCTGACAAGGCGCTGCGATTTTGGCTCGCCCGAGCGACGCTGCATGAAAACGGGAACCGAAAACACGGCCTCGGCGACCGAAGGCGACAACGCGAGCTTAAGTTCCGTTTCGGCGCTGGAAAGTTCCATGACCTGCACAAGCTCCGTATGGAGCCGATCAACCCGCAAGCGGGCGGATTGATCCCAAATTCACCAGGCCAGAAACCGCCGCCCGGCGAGGGCGCCCACCGCGGCGCAGATGAGGGTCGCGAGCGGATACCAGGTGGCGACGAAGAGCGGTGAATCGTCGGGACAATGCGTGGCGTAGAGCAGCGCCGCAATGCCGGCGGTGGCCGCGCCGGCAAGCGCGCCGGTCAAGGCCGGGTGCATCGGGGCGCCGGCCCTGAGCGCGACGATGAGCGCCGCAAGCATGGGCGCGGCCAAGAGCGGAATCATCCGCATGCAGAACAGCGAATGGTGGCCGACAAGGCGGGCGAGCCACTGATCTGACGGGACCACCAGCAGTTCGACGACGACGCCCGCGGCCAGCAGCATGAGCGGCGCGATGAGCCAGAGCGCCAGCGCCTGCGGCTTGGCGTCGGGACGGGCGAGCCGCAGCGTCAGCAGCAGCGACGGCAGGGCGAACGCGAAGGCGTCGACAAACTTGAGATTGAACCGCACTGTCCGGGCGGCCTCGGCGATATCCGGCCTCGGCCCCATCAGCAGCGCATAAATCGCCAGGCTGCCGATGAACCCGACCGCGAGCGCAGCCGCGACCCGCCGGCCGATCCGGATCGGCTCCGGAACCGGATCGGCGGCGAGCACTGCGATAAGTTCCGACGTCCTCACGCGATCGACCTCCGCCAGGCCGCGCCCAGGGACTTCAGCGCCCGATGGAGCGCGACCCGCACCGCGACCTCGGACATCGACAGGCGCGCCGCAGTCGCGGCGATCGACTGGCCTTCGAGCGAGATCGAGCGCACGATCTCGCGCTGTCGGGGGCCGAGCCCGTCGACGAGCCTCTGCGCGTCGCTCAGCGCATGCGGATCCTCCGCCTCCGGCGCGGCCAGGAACTCCTGGAAATCCTCGAGCGGCTCGGCCCGTTGCCTTCCGCGTCGGCGCAGGGCGTCGACGATCTTGTGCCGGGCTATGGCGTAGGCCCAGGGCGCAAGCGGCTGCGCGGCGTCCCAGGTATGCCGCTTGAGGTGGATCGCCAACAGGGTCTCTTGCACTGCATCCTCAACATCAGCGTCGCCCGCCCGGGCGCGCGCAAACGCGGCGCGCGCCATCGCGCGCACCGAGCGACTGATATCCTCCAGCAGTCGCCGGTAAGCACCCTCATCGCCCGCGATCGAGGCCCTCATCATTTGAGACCACGGATCGGCCGGGGGACGTTCGGTGGACTGCCTATTCATACAGGCTTCGTTTCGTTTCCTATCCCGTTACAGGTCCAGGGAAATATTTCGGCTCGAGGCGCGAACGACGGAGCGGCTCCGATGTAACACGCCGCGGCGCAACGGCGAAGATGGTAGCGCTGGCCCAGGGGGCGAGGCCGGAGAGGAGTTACGGATGACGATCGCCGACTTTCGCTATCCGCGGGGCCCCGCCGCGCCGGGCGTCGGCGTTGGTTTCAAGGCCGAGCATTTCGAGCCTATCGTCGAAACGCGCCCACAGCTTGGGTTTTTCGAAGTCCACGCGGAGAACTACATGGGCGCGGGCGGCCCGCCGCATCGCCGCCTCGACGCCATCCGCGAGCTTTACCCGCTATCGCTGCACGGCGTCGGCCTGTCGATCGGCTCGCCCGGGCCGCTCGACCAGGCGCATCTCGGGAGGCTCGCCGCGGTCGCGAGGCGCTTCGAGCCGGCGCTGGTTTCCGAGCACCTCGCCTGGTCGACCCACGAGGGGGCGTTCTTCAACGATCTCCTGCCCCTCCCCTACACCCTCGAGACGCTCGTCCGGGTCGCCGACCATATCGACGAGGTGCAGAACGCGCTTCGGCGGACGATGCTGCTCGAAAATCCCTCGACCTATGTCGTATTCGCCGAAAGCACGTTTGCCGAGACCGATTTCCTGCGCGAGATCGCGCGGCGCACCGGCTGCGGCCTTTTGCTCGACGTCAACAACGTCTTCGTCAGCGCGGCCAACCATGCCTACGACCCCTATCGCTATCTCGCCGAGTTTCCGCTTGAGGCGGTAGGCGAGGTCCATCTCGCAGGCTACGCCGAGGACAGCGACGACGCCGGCCTGCCTCTCCTGATCGACGCCCACAATTCGCCGGTCCGCGACCCGGTCTGGGCGCTCTATGGGGAGGCGATCCGGCGGCTCGGGGCCACGCCGACTCTGATCGAGTGGGACAACGACCTGCCCGCTTGGCCGGCGCTTCTCGACGAGGCGCGCCGGGCCGGGCGCGTCATGGCCGCGGCGAACGCGAACAGCCCGGAGCGCGTCGATGCCGTTTGAGGCGACGATCAGCGCCTTCGCGGCGGCGCTCGGCGAGCCTTCGGC
>JBAUXQ010000846.1:0-4258 GCA_049584355.1 Roseiarcus sp.
ATTTGACGCCCGGTGCCCGGCTCGGTTTCGGGTCGAGCTGGAATGCCAAGCCCAACGCTCTCGAGGTCATCGCTGCCGGCTGCAACAATACCGTCTTGTTTTTCGACGAGATGGGGTCATCGTGGACTCTTCCCGAAAGAGCACGCTAAGCCGCATCGAGGAACTCGGCGCGCGGATTTCGTAGGGGCCGGAAAGCATTTCCAAGCGGCTCGGCGGGCCAGACGTAATCGCCGTTGAACGCGATATGCTCCCAGCCGAGCGGCGCGACGTGAGCGAGAAGATCGTCGGGAATGATTTCGCCACGCGAGCGCAGCTCATCGACGGCGCGGCCGAGATAGACGGTGTTCCAAAGGATGATTGCGGCGACGGCGAGATTGAGGCCAGAGGCGCGGTAGCGCTGGTTCTCGAAGGTCCGGTCGCGGATTTCGCCGAGACGATGAAAGAACACGGCGCGCGCGAGCGCATTGCGAGCCTCGCCCTTGTTGAGCCCGGCGTTGGTTCGCCGGCGCAGGGCGGGGTCGCTGATCCAGTCGAGCGTCAACAGAGTGCGCTCCAGACGGCCGATTTCGCGTAGCGTTTTGGCGAGCGCGTTCTGTCGAGGATAGGCGGCGAGGCGGCGCAGGATCGCCGAAGGCGCAACCGTTCCCGCTTTGATCGAAGCGGCCAAGCGCAGGATTTCATCCCAGTTCTCGCCGACGACGCGCAAATCCAGTCCGCCCCCGATCACGGGATCGAGCGCTTTGTAAGCGCCGCGCGCGCCGGCGATATAGAGCCTCCGGTCGGCGAGATCGCGAATGCGCGGCGCGAAGCGGAATCCCAGCAGGTGGCAGAGGCCGAATACGTGATCGATCGCGCCAGCGGTGTCGGTGTAATGCTCGCGGATGTCGATCGCGCTTTCGTGGTGCATCAATCCGTCGAGAACGTGCGCGGCTTCACTGGCGTTCGCGGCGATGACCTTGGAATAGAACGGCGCGTAGCGATCGGAAACGTGAGTGTAGAATTTCACGCCCGGCTCCGATCCGTATTTGGCGTTGTAGTCGGCGCGGGCCTCGCCATGTCCGCCGGCGCGGAAAAACTGGCCGTCGGACGACGATGTGTCGCCGTCGCCCCATATCCTGGAGAAGGGGTGGGCATGAATGGCGTCGACGAGACAGGCGAGCGCGGCCTGATAGGTCTCATCGCGCACATGCCATTCGGCGACCCATAACAGCCGGGAATGGCTGAAAGTCCCGGAACTGCGGGCCATGCGCGTCAGGCCGAGATTGGTGGCGTCGGCGAGTACAGTGGTCATCAAAGCTCGCGCATCGTCCGGCGGCGCGCCCGTGCGCAGATGCGCGAAGCTGTCGGCGAAGCCCGTCCAGCCGTGGATTTCCGCGAAAAGCTCGGTGACGCGCAGACGCGGCAACATCGCGTAGAGCCGACGGATGACCGCGTCGGCCGCCTCGTTCTCATTCTTGCGAATAGGGCTGATCGACAGGCCATCCTCGGTGAGCGAGGCCTCTGGCAGCTCGCCTGCGGCGGCAAGCGCATCGACCTCGCGAAGGCGGGTTTCCAGACGTTTGGTTTTTTCATCGCGCCAATCCTCGAAACGATCGGCGACGGCGAGACCCAATTCGCCGATTTTCCGGCGGTTCTCGAAAGCGTCGCGAGGCAGTAGAAAGTCGTCGAAAGCGCGAAACGCACGGCTGCCTTCGACCCAGACGTCGCCCGATTGCAGCCGTTCGCGCAACGCCATCATGACCGCGACTTCATAGGCTCTGCGATCGATCCCGACCTCGGTTTTGACGACCTTGCGCCATACCGGTCTCAGGAAAGATGTCGGTGGATGCGGCGGGAGTTTCTTCGCGCCGATCGCATGAAGCTCGCGCACCAGGTCAAGCGCGGCGAGCAACGGATCGTTGTCTCTCCATGATCGGAAGGCGAAAGCCCCGAGGATGATCGGCGACATGCGCCGCACGCTCGCATACCGCTCGACGACCTCGCCGAGATTGTCCGGTCGCGTCTCGGCGACGACCGCTTCGGCCTCGGAAACCAGGATTTTGAGACGTTCCCAGCCGAGCGCCCGTTCGACGGCGGCGACCTGGTCTTCGTTCTTCGCCTTGGCGGCGAGCATGGCCTTGGCCATGCCGAGCAAGGCCCGCGCCGAGGCGTCGAGCGTCCTCGCACGATCGACCACGTTGTCTTTGTAGGCGCGGTCGGCGCGGCGGAAGACAGAGCCTAGCATCTTGTCGAACATGGCGAGCGCGGCGTCGGTGAGAATGGCCTCCATCTCACGCGCGAACACCGCCAGTGTCGCGAGACGGCGGGCTGTGTCGAAACGCGAGATGTCGCGGGGAACGAGGATGGCGAGTTCGCGGGCGATTGCCGCGTACCGCGCGCGGTGAATGCGCTTCTCGCGATCCGCTCCGACGCCGCGTTTTCGCACCGCTTGCAACCGCTCGACGAGGGCGACGAGATTTCTTTGGCGCGGCGCTTCTGGCCAATCCCGCAACCACGCGAGCGGCGTGCGGTCTTCGTCGTCGGTGACGACGAGCATGGCCTCCAATCCTGCGATCGTCTGTGGCGATAGGCCTTCGACGAGGTTCCTGTGAGCGCGTTTGCGGGCGAGCGCGCGCGCCGCCAGGGCGAGACGCTCCAGTTCCCATGGCGATGGCAACAGGATGTAATGCTCGCGCAAATATCCGACCATGGCCGCAACGATTGTGACGCCGCGATCCGTTCCGACCGCTTCACTCATCGCGACGGAAAGAAGAGGCCGCACGTCATGGCTGCGGGAAAGCCTGACATTCAAGCTGATTTGCAATTCGGCGATATGCTCGCGTCGGGTTTGAGCGCGGCCCGCATAGTCGCGAAAGTCTCCTGGATGAGCGTCAATCTGCCCGGCGATGAAAGTCAGCATGTCTTCGGGCGGAGCCTCGTCGACGCGCATGATCCGACCCGGATGGCGAAAGTATGCGAGCTGAATCGCGAACCCAATCCGATTGGCGGCGCGCCGCCGTTGGCGAATCAGCGCTGAGTCCTCGGGCGAAAACGTGTAGCGGCGGACGATCGCGGCCGGGTCCGTCGGCGGATCAAACAGCGCCGCGCGCGACTGCGGCGAGAGGATTTCGTGCTTTTTCATGCCGCGCCTTTGTTCGTGCTCGTGACCGCCTTTCGATCATTTGCCGGCCGACTCTGCACGTGTCCGTCAACACCTTTGACGACGGGTTCCGGGACAAGTAGATTATCGGACGGATTTCCGGACAAAAGGACGCGGGATGGCGGCTATCGGCTATGCGAGAGTGTCGACGACCGACCAGGACTTGGCCTTGCAGCTAGACGCCCTTTCCAAAACCGGCTGCGCGCGCGTGTTCGAGGACAAAGCGTCCGGAGCCAAAGCCGACCGCCCTGGACTGAAAGCTGCGCTGAGCTTCGTGCGAAACGGCGATATCCTGACGGTGTGGAAGCTCGATCGGCTCGGCCGTTCGTTGCCGCACTTGATCGAGACGGTGAACGGCCTGGAAGCGCGCGGCGTCAGCTTCCGCTCTCTGACAGAAGCGATCGACACCACGACGCCAGGCGGACGGCTCATCTTTCACATTTTCGGCGCGCTCGGACAGTTCGAGCGCGACCTCATCCGCGAACGAACTCGCGCCGGCCTCGATGCGGCGATGGCCCGCGGTCGCCGGGGCGGGCGCAAACCCGTCGTGACTGACGAAAAGCTCCGGCGCGCTCAAACGCTTGTCGCCCAGGGTCTTACGGTTCGCGAAGCTGCGGCTCGCATCAAAGTCGGCAAGACAGCGCTCTACGCCGCGCTCGCTCAGACAGTCTCGGAACATATCGAAGGCTTGCCTTGACGCCTTCCTATCCCTTCAGCCTCTCGTAGGAACGCAAATGTCCCATGCAATTATTCGCGGTAAATCTGGACGGCGTCACGAAGTCGATTTCGAGAGCTGCGCGTTGCGTGTCGAAGTTTATGCCAGCGACGAGACCATCGAGATATTCGTCGAGGCCGACACCGCCGAATTGCCCGAAGAACGGCGGCGGTTCGCGCTGATCAACATCCCTCGCCACCTGTTCAGCCAGGCGACCGCCGAGACCGCCAAACGAAAAAATCAGCGGCTTCGGTAGCGGAAACCCATGCCCGATCGCAGACACACCCTTAGCGTGCTCTTTCGGGAAGATTCCACGTTGACCCCGAGAAGCGGCAGCGGCGTTGCCCGACCGAGGGTCTTGGCCAGCGCGGCGTCGGCGCAATAGAGGGCAAGCGGCTCGGCGT
>JBAUXQ010000847.1:0-1910 GCA_049584355.1 Roseiarcus sp.
CGAGACGCTCCTGCCGGCCGACCGCTCGGAGCACCGCCCGCGCTGACACGTTGACCGACGAGGAGACGACCATGACCGACCAGAAGATCACGCCTTGTCTTTGGTTCGATTTCAACGCCGAGGAGGCTGTCGACCACTATCTGTCGATCTTCCCCAATAGCCGCGTCATATCGACCACGCGCTACGGCGATTTCGCTCCCGAGCGGAACGGAGCGGTGATGACGATCCTGTTCGAAGTCGACGGCCAGCGTCTTTTGGCGCTGAACGGCGGGCCGCAATTCAAATTCACGCCCGCGCTGTCCCTGATCGTGAATTGCGACGACCAGGCCGAGATCGACACGCTGTGGGACAAACTCGCGGAGGGCGGCTCACACCAGCAGTGCGGCTGGCTCACGGATAAATTCGGCGTGTCCTGGCAAATCGTCCCGCGCACGCTGCCCGAGTTCTTGTCCGGCCGCGACGCCCAGCAGACGGATCGCTTCATGCGGGCGGTCATGACGATGAAGAAACTCGACATCGCACAACTGCAGCAGGCGTTCGCGCCAAACTGATGGAGAAAGCGATGGCTGACGAGCTTGTCGCAAGTAGGCCCCTCGTGCTGCCCCCGGTGGTGTCGGAGGCGGAGTGGCGCCGCGCGCATGATGCGCTATTGGCGAAAGAGAAGGCAGCGACGCGCGCCCGCGACGCGCTTGCCGCCGAGCGCCGCCGCCAGCCGATGGTCAGGATCGAGAAAGCCTACATCTTCGAGAGTGCGAAGGGGGAAGTCAGCCTCCTGGATTTGTTCGAAGGGCGCCGGCAGTTGATCGTCTATCATTTCATGTTCGGACCCGGAGCGCATGGCTGGCCGGACTCGGGCTGCCCCGGCTGCTCGATGTTCGTCGACCAGGTCGGCCATCTCGCGCATCTGAACGCTCGCGATGTTTCGTTCGCCCTGGTGTCGATCGCGCCGCTGGCGAAAATAGAGACCTATCGAAAACGCATGGGCTGGAACATCCCTTGGGCGTCGTCGGCGGCGAGCGACTTCAACCGCGACTTCGGCATGACGACCGAACAGGGCGAGAAACACGGATTGAGCGTATTTCTGCGCGACGGCGGCCGCGTCTATCGCACTTACTTCACGACCGAGCGCGGCGTCGAGGCGTTGGGCAGCGTCTGGACCTTCCTCGACCTGACGCCGTTCGGCCGGCAGGAAGCGTGGGAGGATTCGCCTGAAGGTCGGCCGCAGACCGAGCCCTACGCCTGGTGGCGCCGGCACGACGAGTACACGCGCGAATAGTCGAGCGACCGGCGTTCGGCTGACCCGCGCCCTCATCACTATGAAGAAGATCGTTCTCAAAGGGCCCCCGGGCCGAACTGAAGGAGAAGCCCATGACCAATCCATCCGCATCGAGCGTGCTCGGCAAGTTCATCTGGTACGATCAGATGTCGAACGACCTTCCCGGGGCCGAGAAGTTCTATTCCAAGGTCGTCGGCTGGACGATCGCCCCCAACACCATGAACGCCCAGCGCTATTCGCTGCTTCAGGCCGGCGAGACGATGGTCGGCGGACTGATGCCGATTCCCGAAGAGGCCGCAAAAATGGGCGTGCGCCCCGCCTGGATGGGCTATATCGCGGTCGACGACGTCAAGGCTTACGCCGACAAGGTCAAGGCCGCCGGCGGCGCCATCCATCGCCCCCCGACCGAGATTCCCAATGTCGGCACATTCGCCATCGCCGGCGATCCGAGCGGCGCGGGCTTTCTCTTGTTCAAGGGGAACAGCGATCAGGCGCCGGCGCAGGACCCGACGAAGCCCGGCCACATCGGCTGGCACGAGCTCCACGGCGGCGACCCGGAAAGCTCATTCGCCTTCTACTCCGGCCTGTTCGGCTGGACCAAGGGCGAGGCGATCAACATGGGACCCGTGGGAAC
>JBAUXQ010000848.1:0-12125 GCA_049584355.1 Roseiarcus sp.
GGCCAAATCGCCCTATCAGAAGATCGAGGACCTCAAAGGCAAGGCGATGGCGTTCGTCGACCCGAACTCGACCTCGGGCAACAACATGCCGCGGTTCGTGCTCGATCGGATGGGCATCGATCCCGACCGGTTCTTCTCCAAGACGGTGTTCGCCGGCAGCCACGAAAATGCGGTGCTGGCGCTCGCCCAGGGCACCGTCGACGTCGCCGCCAACTGGTGGAACGCGCCTGACGATTCCAATCTGACCCGGATGCTCAACAAGGGCATGCTGAAGAACGCGGACGGCTCGCCGATGACGAAGGACGACTTCCGCATCATCCTCAAGTCGGACATCATCATCAACTCGCCCTATGCCTATCTTGCCGACCTGCCCGACGATCTAAAGGCGGCGATCGCCAAGGCTTTCCTCGACGCGGCGACCAAGGACAAGGCGGATTATGACCGCCTCTCCGACGGCAAGAATCGCCCGTGGGAGCCGGTCACGAACGCCGACTATGACAAGACGATCGAACTGGTGAAGTTCGTCGATGAGCTGCGGAAGAAAAAGAGCTGACCGGGCGCCCTTGAAGATGGACGGCCGCTCGCCGATGTCCGCCCGCCGGCGTTGAGGCGATGCCCGGCGCCGTCGTCCTGCTGCCCGATCGCCAGCTTGACCCCTTGAAGGAGGCGTACCGGCGCGCGGCCCGCGCCAGGCGGCTGCAGATGATCGCCGGCGCGGCCCTGTTGGTGGTTCTGATCGGATTGTCGGCGATCCAGGCGGAGGTCGATCCCAAGACCTTCCTCGCCAAGCTTGGCGGATTCACAAGCTATTTCGACCGCATGGCGACGCTCGATTCCGGCGCCAGGGTGTGGACCGACCCGGCCGCCTGGTTCTGGAGCCTCAAGCGGTCAGCGCGATTGATCGGCGAGACGATCCTGATGGCTTATGTCGGCACGCTGACCGGCGCGGTCGCCGCCTTTGCGCTCAATTTCGTCGCCTCACCCAATCTCACCCGGAGAGGGTGGCTGGTGTTCGCCGCCCGGCGGCTGCTCGAATTCTGCCGCACCGTCCCGGACATCGTGTTCGCGCTCATCTTTGTTGTCGCCTTCGGCCTCGGGCCGTTGCCCGGCGTGCTCGCGCTCGCGCTTCACACCGCCGGCGCCCTCGGCAAGCAATTCTTCGAGACGACCGAGAACATCGACATGAAGCCGGTCGAGGGACTGCGGTCGGTCGGCGCGTCGTATGCGCAGGTCATTCGCTACGCCGCGCTGCCGCAGGTGCTCGCCAGCTTCGCCAGTTTCGCGCTGCTGCGCTTCGAGATCAACGTGCGGGGCGCGACCGTGCTTGGCTTTGTCGGCGCCGGCGGGATCGGGCAGGACCTGATGGAAGCGATTAGGAAATTCTACTATTCCGACGTCAGCGCGATCCTGGTCCTGATCATCGCGGTGGTGATGACGATCGACATCTTGACTCAATATCTGCGCCGGGCGTTGCTTTCGGAGGGCCGCTGAACCGTGAGCGAGACCAATACGACGATCGACATTGCAGCGGTTCGAGCCCGCCATGAAGCGCTGTTCGCGCCGAACTGGGGCAAGCGCGCGCTCGTCGTCAGTGTGATCGCCGCGATGACCGCGCTCTACATCGGCGCCTTCGTCTATTTCGACGCGCCGTGGGCGCGCATCCTTCCGGGCTTGAGGCAGCTTGGGTGGTTCGTCGGCGAGATGTTTCCGCCGGACCCCGGCGGCCATCTCGCGACCTACCTCAATGCGCTCGGCGAAACGCTCGCGATCGCGCTCCTGGGCACGCTGCTCGGGGCCGTCCTCGCCCTGCCGCTTGGCGTGCTGGCGGCGCGCAACGTGATCCCCTCCGCCCTCTTGCGTCTCCCGATCAAGCGCTTCTTTGACGCCGTGCGTGGCGTCGACACGCTGATCTGGGCTTTGATCTGGATCAACGTGGTCGGCCTTGGCCCGTTCGCCGGGGTGCTGGCGATCGCCACCTCGGATTTCGGCGCGCTCGGCAAGCTGTTTGCGGAGATCATTGAATCGGCCGACAAGAAGCAACCGGAAGGGGTGCGCGCGGCGGGCGGCCGCGGCTTGGCCGAGGTGCGATTCGGGCTCATGCCGCAGGTGCTGCCGGTGATTGCGGGACAGATCCTCTATTTCATCGAATCCAACACTCGCTCGGCCACCATCATCGGCGTGGTCGGCGCAGGCGGGATCGGGCTCTACCTGTCGGAGCAGATCCGGGTGTTGGAATGGAAGCAGGTCTCCTTCCTGATCGTGTTGATTCTTCTGTCCGTCGCCGCGATCGATTTCATTTCCGGCAAGCTGCGCGCCGCCATCGCCGGCCGTCGTGTGGCCCCCGCCTGACGGGCAAGGTAGAACCTCGTCGATCGGCAGCAGGGAGTCGACATGCTCGAGGATCACTCGGTCGAGGATGAGACCGCCGCGCGACGGCGCGCGATGGGCTTGCTGGCCCGCGCGCTGGCGAGCGAATTGGCGGGGCCGCTCACGCGGCGCTTCGCCGATCATGGGGCGAAGGATCTGAAGCCGGTCGAAACCGGCCTCGCGATGCTGCGCGGCCGGGCGGGGGGCGATGGTGCGCCGTTCAACCTCGGCGAAGCGACGGTCACGCGCGCGATCGTCGAGCTGCCGGGCGGCGAGCGCGGGTACGCCCACAGTCTGGGCCGCGACGCCGAGCTGGCGCGGCTCGCGGCGATCTTCGACGCGCTGTGGCAAAAGCCGGATCAGCGCCGGACGGTGGAGACCTGCGTGCTCAAGCCGATCGCATCGCGGCTCGAAGCCGCGCGCGTCAGGAGAAGCGCCGAGATCGCCGCCACCCGGGTCGATTTCTTCACGCTCAAGCGCGGCGAGGACGAGCCATGAGCGCGATGGCGTTCGCCGATCCGGCGTTTGAATCCCAGGCGGCGTTTCGAGCGATCCTGAGGGCGATCGCTTCGCCTGGCGCGATCGAACCCTGCGGGCGAGGCCTCCAGCCGCCGTCGCCCCTTTCGCCGGCCGCGGCGGCGGCGATCCTGACGCTGGCCGATTTCGAGACCCCGCTGTGGATCGCGCCCTCGCTGGCGGAGGGGGGCGAGGCGGCCGCCTATCTCAAGTTCCATACCGGCGCTCCACTCGCCGCTTCGCCTCGCGACGCGGCTTTCGCCCTCCTCGACCTTGAGCGGGACAGCCTCGACCTCAAGAGCTTCGCCCAAGGCGCCCCGGACTATCCGGACCGCTCGACTACCGTCGTCGCTGAGACACGCTCGCTCGCGCGCCGGCCGATGATGAGGATTAGCGGTCCCGGCGTGCGCGGGACGGCGGAAATCGAATTCGGGCCGACGCCCGGCGACTTTCTCTCCCAGTGGGAGGCGAACCGCTCGACCTTTCCGCTCGGGGTCGATCTGATCCTGGCTCATGGCGCCGAGGTTGCGGTTCTGCCGCGCTCGGTCCGCGTCACCGGAGGCGAATGATGTATGTCGCGGTCAAAGGCGGCGAGCGGGCGATCCGCAACGCCCATGCGCTGCTCGCCGACCGGCGGCGCGGCAATCGCGATACGCCGGAAGTGACGACCGCGCAGATCGACGAGCAGCTTGCGCTCGCCGTCGATCGGGTGATGAGCGAGGGTTCCCTTTACGATCGCGGCATAGCGGCGCTGGCGATCAAGCAGGCGCGCGGCGACCTGATCGAGGCGATCTTTCTCGTCCGCGCCTATCGCACTACGTTGCCGCGCTTCGGCTTCGCCGAGCCGATCGACACCGCCGCAATGACGCTGAGCCGCCGCGTTTCTGCGACCTACAAGGATTTGCCCGGCGGGCAGGTGCTGGGGCCGACGTTCGACTATTCCCATCGCCTGATCGACTTCGGTCTCGAGACTGCGGACGCCCCGGCGCCGGCCGCGCTCGCGGCCGCGTCAGGCGCGCAAGGCCCCTCGCCGCGGGTTATCGATCTCATCGCCCGCGACGACCTGATCGAGCGCGAGCTCGCGCCAAGGCCCGACGCGCCGGTCTCCGACATCACCCGCGACGCGCTCGCCTTTCCCGCCGCGCGCGACGCCCGGCTGCAGAATCTGGCGCGCGGCGACGAGGGTTTCCTCCTCGGTCTCGCCTACTCGACCCAGCGCGGCTACGGCCGCACCCATCCGTTCGTCGGCGAGATCCGATTCGGCGAGGCCGCGGTCGAGATGTTCATCGACGATCTCGGCTTTGCCGTCTCGATCGGCGACATTGCGATCACCGAATGTCAGATGGTCAACCAGTTCGCCGGCGGCGGCGGGCGCCCGGCGCGCTTCACCCGCGGCTATGGCCTCGCCTTCGGCCAAAGCGAGCGCAAGGCGATGTCGATGGCCCTCGTCGACCGCGCCTTGCGCGCCGACGAATTCGGCGAAGAGCGGAAGGGCCCGGCGCAGGACGAGGAGTTCGTGCTCTCGCACTCCGACAACGTGCAGGCGACGGGCTTCGTCGAGCACCTCAAGCTGCCCCATTATGTCGACTTCCAGGCGGAGCTCGCTCTGCTGCGCCAGCTCCGGCGGGACGGCGGCGCCGTCGCGGAGGCCGCCGAGTGACCACGCGCGCCTACAACTTCGCCTATCTCGACGAGCAGACCAAGCGCATGATTCGCCGCGCGATCCTCAAAGCGGTCGCCATTCCCGGCTATCAGGTCCCGTTCGCATCGCGCGAGATGCCGATGCCCTATGGCTGGGGAACCGGCGGCGTCCAGGTGACGGCCGCGATCCTCGGACCGGACGACGTGCTCAAGGTGATCGACCAGGGCGCCGACGACACCACCAACGCGGTCTCGATTCGCGCCTTCTTCGTCAGGACCGCGGGAGTGAGGACGACGACAGACACCTGCGAGGCGACAATCATCCAGACCCGCCACCGGGTTCCCGAAACGCCGCTGAGCGAAGGCCAGATCCTCGTCTACCAGGTGCCGATCCCGGAGCCGCTTCGATACCTCGAGCCGCGCGAGACGGAGACGCGCACCATGCACGCGCTCGGCGAATATGGCGTGATGCATGTGAAGCTATACGAGGACATCTCGCGCCACGGCCATATTGCGACCACTTACGCCTATCCGGCGCGCGTCGCCGGCCGCTACATCATGGACCCGTCGCCGATCCCGAAATTCGACAACCCGAAGCTCGACGATTGTCCGGCGCTGCAACTCTTCGGCGCCGGGCGCGAGAAGCGCATTTACGCGATCCCGCCCCATACGCGCGTGGTCCCGCTCGATTTCGAGGATCATCCATTCGAGCGCACCAAGTTCGATTCGGCCTGCGCGCTGTGCGGCGCGACCGACTCGTATCTCGACGAGGTGGTGACGGACGATGCCGGCGGGCGGCTGTTCGTCTGCTCGGACACCGACTATTGCGAGAAGCGCCAGGCCGCCAAGCGGAAGGACGCCGCCGAATGAGCGCCGCCCTGCTCGTCGCTGGAGGCATCTGCAAGCGCTATGGCGCGATCCAAGCCTGCCGCGACATATCGTTCGAGATCGAGGAGGGCGAGGCGCTGGCGATCGTCGGCGAATCCGGGTCGGGCAAGACGACGCTGCTCAACCTGATCGCGGGCCTTACGGCGCCGGACGCCGGCGAAGTCCGTTATCGCCTGCGCGACGGCGCCGTGCGCGACCTTTTGTCGCTGTCGGAAGCCGAGCGGCGGGCCCTGATGCGGACCGATTGGGGCTTCGTGCATCAGGACGCCGCGCGGGGCCTGCGCATGAACGTGTCCGCTGGCGGCAACATCGGCGAGCGCCTGATGGCGCTCGGCGACCGTCACTACGGGCGCATTCGCGCCGCCGCCGCCCGATGGCTGGAACGGGTCGAGATCCCCGCCGACCGGCTCGACGACGCGCCCTGGACCTATTCGGGCGGCATGCGCCAGCGATTGCAGATCGCCCGCAATCTCGTGACCTCGCCGCGCCTCGTGTTCATGGACGAGCCGACCGGGGGCCTCGACGTTTCGGTCCAGGCGAGGCTGCTCGATCTCATCCGCGGCCTCATCGCCGAAATGGGGCTCGCGGTCGTGCTGGTCACCCACGATCTCGCTGTCGCCCGTTTGCTCTCAAACCGGATTCTGGTCATGAAAGGCGGCGAGGTGATCGAGAGCGGACTAACCGACCGGGTGCTCGACGACCCCCAAACACCCTATGCGCAATTGCTCGTATCCTCGGTGCTCGCGGTATGATGAAGCCGCGGTCAAACGACCTGCTTGTCGTCGAGGACCTCGACAAGACGTTCACGCTTCATCTGCATGGGGGGCTGAGGCTGCCGGTGGTCCATGGGGTCGGATTTGCCGTGCAGCGGGGGGAGTGCGTGGTGCTTGGCGGCCCGTCGGGAGTGGGCAAATCTTCGATTCTCAAAATCGTCTTCGGCGCCTATCGGCCCGACGCCGGACGCATCTTGTTGGCCGACGGCGACGGTTTTCTCGATATCGCCGCCGCCAGCCCGCGCGAGGTGATCCGCGCCAGGCGGCGTATCATGGGCTACGTCACCCAATTTCTGCGCGTCATCCCGCGCGTCGCTGCGCTCGACGTCGTTGCCGCCGCCGCGCGGGAGGCCGGTCTTGAGGCCGAGGCGGCGCGCGGCCGCGCGGTTTCTCTGCTGACCCGTCTCAATCTGCCCGAACGCCTTTGGCCGCTGCCGCCGGCGACGTTCTCCGGCGGCGAGCAGCAACGGGTCAACCTCGCGCGCGGCTTCGCCGGCGATCATGCGCTGCTCATCCTCGACGAGCCGACCGCCTCTCTGGACGCTGAGAACCGCAACGCAGTGGTCGAATTGATCGCCGAACGGCGGGCCGGCGGGGCCGGTTTCCTCGCCATCTTTCACGACGAGGACGTTCGCGCCCGCCTGGCGGACCGGCGGATCGACGTCACGGCGTTTTCCGCCCATGAGCCCGCATGAGCGCCGCGCCGGCCCCTCGCCCCGCTTCGAGCCGCTTAAGCGAGGCGCCGCTCGTGCATCCGACCGCCGAGGTCGTCGGGGGCTGGCTCGGGCGGTTCACCGAGATCGCGGAGCGGTGCGTCGTGCTGGAGACGACGCTCGGCGATTATTCCTACCTGATGCAGGATGCGCAGACTTGGGCCGCCCGGATCGGCAAGTTCGTCAACGTCGCCTCCTACACCCGCATCAATGCGCCCAATCATCCGGTCTGGCGCCCGACGCTGCATCATTTCACCTATCGCGCCAACGACTATTGGCCGGACGCGAATCGCGACGAAAGCATCTTCGACTGGCGGCGGGAAAACCTGGTCGTCATCGGCCATGACGTCTGGATCGGCCACGGGGCGACGATCCTGCCGGGCGTGACCGTCGGCAACGGCGCCGCGATCGGCGCGGGCGCAGTGGTGACTCGCGACGTCGAACCTTACGCCATTGTCGGCGGCGTTCCTGCACAGCCGATCAAGCGGCGGTTTTCGCCGGAGATCGGCCAACGCATGGACGCGCTCGCCTGGTGGGACTGGAGCCATGCGGCGTTGCGGGCGGCGCTGGAGGATTTTCGCATCCTCTCCGTCGAGGCGTTCCTCGAGAAGTACGGAGCTTAGGCGATGGAATTCCTCGATGGCGCGGCGACATGGTTCAGGAACGCGCGGATCGTCACCGCCGATCGCGTGTTCATCGGCTGCCTCAAGGTTGAGGACGGCCGCATCGACGAGATCGGCGAGCGCGACTCGCGCGGCGCGGGAATCGATTTTCAGGGAGACTACCTGCTTCCCGGCCTCATCGAACTGCACACCGACCATCTCGAATCGCACTACTTTCCGCGGCGCGCAGTGACATGGCACGCCGGCAGCGCGGTCCTGGCTTACGACGCGCAGATCGCCGCGGCGGGAATCACCACCGTTTTCGATTCATTTCGGGTCGGGGTTGATGAATTTGACGCCGGCGAGCAGCTCGGCGACGAGGCCGCGCTGCTCGCGGAGGCGATCCGCAGGGCGGCCGACGCAGATCTTTTGCGCGCCGACCATCTCACCCATCTGCGCTGCGAAGTCGCGGCGCCGAACGTCGTCGACTCCCTCCATGCTGTCCTCGCTTCCCACTCGGCGCAGCTCATCTCGCTCATGGATCATTCACCCGGACAGCGCCAGTACCGGGATCTCGAGAAATACTTCATCTATTACTCCGGCAAGTCGGGACGGTCCCGAGCCGATCTCGCAGAGGTGGCCGGAGAGCGACAGAGGATCGGCGGCATTCGGGCGCTCGAAAACCGTCCGCGCATCGTCGAGATCGCCAAAACGCGCGGCATCGTGCTGGCCAGCCACGACGACACGACGGCGGAGGAGGTCGCCCTGGCCCGCTGCGACGGGGTGACGATCGCCGAGTTTCCGACCACGCTTGAAGCGGCGTCGGCGTCGCGCGCCGCCGGCATGGCGACGGTGATGGGCGCGCCGAACGTCGTGCGCGGCGGCTCGCATTCCGGCAACGCCTCGGCGCGGGAGCTCGCCGAAGCGGGCCAACTCGACATCCTCTCATCCGACTATGTGCCGGCGGCGCTGTTGATGGCCGCATTCCGCCTCGCCGATGCGCCCGCGATGGGCGGCCTCGCCGGAGCGATGCGGCTGGTGAGCAAGGCGCCCGCCGAGGCGACCGGGCTCAAGGATCGAGGCGAGATTGCAGTCGGCCGCCGCGCCGATCTCTTGCGCGTCGCGAAGCATGACGGCGAGCCGGTCGTGCGCGCGGTCTGGCGGGAGGGACGCCGCGTCGCGTGAGCGGGAAAGTCAGTTCGCCCGACCGAGGCGCGTCCAATGCATGCTTTGACACATCATGCCGCCCAATATGCATCCATCGGTGGTCATGCGCCCGCCGGCGACCTGGACTCGCATGGTGTAGTGTCGATCACGCCTTCGGTCGAAAGCAGAGCCTGACCAACGGTCAGCCCCCGCTGGCTTCAGATCGGCGACAAGCGTGTCGCCAACCTTTTCGCCGGTGTGGCCTGGCCTGACCCAGGTGTTGACCCCGCAAAACTCCGCGCCGCACGGTTCGACCCGGATATGGGTCTTGCCGTCGCCGCGCGCCCAATTGCCGAGAAAAGCCGGACCGGCGAGCGCCGTGTTTCCGGCCCCCAGCGCCGCCAGCGCCGCCGCCAAAACCGCAGCCCTACGAATAACCCCCGCCGCCTGCCGGGTCGCTCTTCGCGGATTTCGCGCGACTGGGCGCGTTGGCGTGCTCGACGCAATAGAGGCCGACATCCGTTACCCCCTCCAGAAAGCCCGCGGCGCAGTAGCACAGGTAATAGTCCCATAGACGCCGGAAGCGATCATCAAATTGCAGCGAGGCGATCTCGGGCCAGCCAGTGTGGAATCGGCGCCGCCATTCCGCAAGCGTACGCGCGTAGGAAAGACCGAACGATTCGTGGCTCACGAGCCGCAGCCCCGCCGCCTCGAGTTGCTGATGGAGAGCGGTCTTCGACGGCAGGCAGCCGCCGGGAAATATGTAGCGCTGGATGAAATCAACGGTGCGGCGGTAATCGTCGAAATGCTCTTCGGCGATGGTGATCACCTGAAGGACCGCCCGTCCGCCCGGCTCGAGGCAGCCCGCGATTTTGCCGAAGTAGGCCGGCCACCAGGCTTCGCCGACCGCCTCGGCCATCTCGATCGAGACGATCCGATCGTAACGGCCGTCGATGTCCCGGTAATCCTGCAGCCGAAAATCGACCTCCGGCGCTGAGTCGTGAGCAGCGGCGAGCTCGCGGGCGAAATCGAGCTGGGCGGGGGAGAGCGTCAATCCGGTGACGCGAGCAGCGCCGGCCTCCGCCAGGCGGACGGCCAAGGTCCCCCAGCCACAGCCAATCTCCAGGATCCGCTCGCCGCCCTTGACATCGAGCAGGTCGAGGACGCGCTCGATCTTCCGCGATTGGGCGGCTTCGAGGGTCGGCGTCGCGCTATCCCAGAGGGCGGACGAGTAGAGCATGGCTTCGTCCAGCCAGACCCGGAAAAAGTCGTTGCCGAGATCATAGTGGGCGATGATGTTGCGGGCGCTTCCGCGCCTGGTGTTGTCGTTCAGGAGATGCCGAAGGCGGAACGCCAACCGGGAGAAAGCCGATCCCTTGGCCCCGCCGAGCCCATGGAGGTTGCGCGCCGCAAGCCGGATGAGCGCGGTCAAGTCCAGGCTCGAGCAATCGCCGTCGATCCAGGCCTGGGCGAAGCCGATGTCGCCGCCGATGAACAGCCGCCGAAGCGCCCGCCACCGGTGCAGGACGACGCTCGCTTCGGGGTCGGGTTCGCCGCCGACCCGAACGAATTTCTGCCCGGACGGCAGGGTCACGCTGAGCGAGCCGTAGCGCAGGCCCTCGCTAAGTCGCGCCAATATCCGCACCCGCGGGTCCCAGCCCCGGCTCAGCATCGGCGCCCTCTCGCCGGCGCCGGCAAGGCGCGAATTCTCGACCCGAGTCATAATCGCCAGACCTTAGTGATTCGCCGCTCGCCGATAAACCACGAGCGCTGAACTCGCCTGCCTATACGACGCCGCGACCGTTTTGGTTCTGTGCAAACCGCCGTCCGTCCGCGCCCTCGACGCCGCCGGGGCCGCCGGCTCCGGGCGATCCGCAGCCGGGGCGCGGTCGTATGTCTTCGGCGGAGAGAATGCAGCCCGCCGCAGGAGAACGCCTTATGGAGTCGCCAGCCGCGGTCATTGTCGGCGTGGAACCGGCCGCGGACGGACGGCCGCCGGCGTGACGAAAGGGCTCGACTCCATAAGGCGTCCTCCTGCGGCGCGACCCGACCCGCTCGCCTCCGCGAGCGCTGCCGTCGCCTGGGTGATTGTGGCCAACAAGCCACTATACCCCGTCACTATCTGGTGGTTCGTCGGCGGAGGATTCGAGCCTTCGCTGGCGACTCTCATTGCAGCCCCACTCTATGCCGCCATCCCCTTTCTTGCCCGGCGCGCGCCGCTGATGGCGCGTGTGGCGACGCCGGCGGTCGGATTGGCCGACACCCTCCTCGCGATTAAGGTGTTCGGACCGGGTTCGGGAACGGAGCTCTTCCTCTTCGCCTGCGGCTTGATGGCCGCACTCTCCTTCCGGCCGCATGAGGTCTGGTGGAGCCGCGGCCTCATCGGGTTGATTTTTGTCGCCTTCGTCGCCATGCGGCTCGGCGGCGGCGCGGCTCTCTATGCGCTGCCTCCCGATCAGCTCGGACGGTTGCTCGGCCTCAACATCTTTTCGAGCGCGTCGTTGTTCGCCTTCATCGGCCTGCGTTTCGCCGGCGCGGATCGAGAGTGACGGAGGCGCTGTTCACGGCGGGACCTTGAACTGGCGCCGGCTGGGCGCTCGCCGAATGGCGGTCGATGGACTTCTCGTCGCCGGCCGGACCGTTGAGGTAGCGCGCGCCTTTCAGCCACAGCCGCAGCGCCTCCCAGTGGATCGCCGCTGTCACTTTCGCCGTTTCGAACGGAACGCAGGCGAAAGCCGCGAGCAGCGCCCGATCGGTCAGCGGCCGTCGAACCGCGGTCATCGCCGCCGACATCAAGAGCCCGTCGCGATCGTGATCGGCGATGCCGATGGTCAATCTGTCGCCGCGGCGAACGACGCGGAAATGATAGTCGATCTCCATCCCGATGAACGGCGAAACATGAAGCTCTTTCCGGCAACGCTGCCGCACCACCGCCGCGTCAGGATCATCGACGCCGATCACATATGAATGGCGCCCGCCGAACGTGTTCGACACCTCCCACACGATCGCCGTCAGCCGATCGCGCGCGTCGTGACAAAAAAAGACGCTGATCGGGTTGAACACATAGCCCATGACCCGCGGCATCGTCATGAGCAGCATTCGCCCGTCGGCAGCGAACCCGGCTGCTGTCGCCAGCGACGCGATCTTGTCGCGCAGCGATCCATCACGGCCGTCCGCGTGGTCGCGGGCGTAGAAACTCAGGAGGTTGAAGCGCTCGAGCGACATGAGCCTGAGCGCGCTTGCCGTCTCGCCCAGCCGATCGAGATCGAGGATGAGCCAGAAGACGCGATACTCGAACCGGCGGCGCACCGGCCGGGAGCGGCGATGCATCACCGAGCCGACGTAAAGTCCCGGCTCGATCATGGCGCGGTCGCCAGGCTCACGGCGGCGCGGCGGGCGGCGCCGAACTGAAGACGGTCGTTTTCGCCTTCGACTGACCATGGGCGGCGCACGCCGCCGATTTCCTCGGCGACCGCGAG
>JBAUXQ010000849.1:0-2047 GCA_049584355.1 Roseiarcus sp.
GTCAGCGGCCGGAGGCGGCACGGCGCTCGCGGCGCCGAGGGCCGGAATCGACGCCAAAAGCCACGTCGCGCCCGCCGGCGCGGGGACGCGGGCGCAGCGCAAATTGACGTTGATCCGCCGCCGTTCGACGATGAAACGCATGCCCTCGAGCCGCGGCGGCTCGCCGACGGGGAGCGTCGCCGCCAGATGGCGCAGACGTCGCGCGCTCGGTCCCTCGCCCCGCAATAGCCGGCCTTCGAGCGCGTTCGTGTCATTGACCTCGAACAATGCAAGCATGGCCGGGCTCGCGGCGGCGATCCGCGCCGGCGGGAATGCGATCGCCACCCGCGCGTTGTCGCCGAGCCAGTCTGGCGGCGCCAGCCGCGGGTCGAAAGCCGCGGCTTTCTCATGCGACTGGACCGCGGGTTCAAGGGGGGACGGCGGCGGCGAGTGGGTCAAGGTCGGCGCTCGTGAATGACAGTGCGACTGGCGCGGGTGGCGCCCGATGGGGCCGGCGACTCGGGCCTTATCGTTAGCGAAAGCTTAACGCCGTTGGCGCGATTTCACCACGGCGGCGCCGGCGCCGATTAAGGGCAAGGTTAAATTTTTTGGGTGCGGCGCAAAATATGTTGCACTGCAACAAAAAGCCCGCTATAGGGTGCTGAAACAGCGGGCGCCGATTCGCTGTCGGAGGCCGAAAGGGAAGAAAATGTCCAATTCGCCGTTTGAGATCCCAAATGAGTTGCGCGACTTCGCGGAGCGCAGCGTCGAGCAGGCGCGCAAGGCGTTCGAGGGTTTCCTCACCGTCGCGCAGCGGGCCACGGGCGTCGCGGGCGACGCCACCAACACGTCGCAAAGCGGCGCGAAATCGGTCAGCGCGCACGTCCTGGCCTATACGGAGCAGAACGTGAACGCCGCGTTCGACCTGGCTCACAAGCTGGTCAAGGCGAAGCATCCTCAGGAAGCTCTGGCGCTGCAGAGCGAGTACATGAAGGCCCAACTCGCCGTGTTGCAGAATCAGGCCAAGGAACTCAGCGCCATCATCCAGAAGAGCGTGACGCCCGGCTCAGTCTGAGCGCCGGCGCCGTTTCGCCGCAAGTCAATCGTCAACTCACCTGTCCATCACCAACGTAAACGTCGAGGTTTCTTAATGGCTACCGCACCCAAGAAAAGCGCCGCCGCCCAGGCGGTTTCCGCCGCGGCCCCGGTAGAGGCTGTCTCTACCGCGATCAACGCCGTCATGCCGACGGCGCCGCAAGTCGCCGTCCCGGTCGAGGAAATTCAACAGAGCTTCCGCAGCGCGCTCGAAAAGAGCGTCGTCGAATCGCGCGCCGCCTTCGCCAAGGCCAAGACCGCCGCCGATGAAGCGGCGAGCGCGTTCGAGGTCTGCTTCGCCGCGGCCAAGGACGGCGCGTTGGCTGTCAACGCCAAGACCTTCGAAGCATTGCGCGTCAACGCCGACGCGAACTTCGACTTCCTGAAATCGGTGTTCGCGGCCAAGTCGCTGTCCGATGTCATCGCCCTCCAGACCGAGTTCGCCCGCAAGCAGGTCGCAACGATGACCAGCCAGACCAAGGACATCGGCGCGCTGACGCAAAAGGCGATGGCGGACGCCGTCGAGCCGATCAAGGAACAGGTGGCGAAATCCTTCAAGATCGCCGTCTGATCGGGATTTTGCGCCTCTGGCGGCGCGCTCCTCCCTCGCGTCGTCAATGGACGCCGTCCGCCGTTGCGGGCGGCGTCCTTTTATCGCTGAGCGCGCATGGCCGCCCGCAGGAAGCGGTCTTGCGCGCCCTCCGCTTTGACACTAGTTTCCCGGCCCACCATCGGGCCGCCATAGCTCAGTTGGTTAGAGCGCTAGATTGTGGATCTAGAGGTCCCCCGTTCGAGCCGGGGTGGCGGTACCATAATTATCGATGACATCCTCAGCGGGCGAAACACCCCCCAATCAGGATGTCGCGGCCGCCTCATCCGAGCGGTTCATCGATAATCGCGAGGCCGCGATCTTATGGATGGCGAGGCGGATGTCGCGATTGTCCTGCATGAACCGGTCGAAGTCGACCTTCCG
>JBAUXQ010000850.1:0-4697 GCA_049584355.1 Roseiarcus sp.
CGGTCCGCCTTCAGGTCGAGGCGGCCTATGAGCCGTTCACCAAGCAGGAAGGGAAGGACATAATAGCCGTGCTGTCGCTTTTCGGGCGGGGTGTAAATCTCGATCCGGTAATGGAAGTCGAAAAGCCGCATTGCGCGCGAACGCTCCCAGACGAGCGGATCAAACGGCGCCAGCAGCGCCCGCGCCGAGATGCGGCGCGGCCTCAAGGCGTCGCGGTGAAGATAGGCGAGGTGAGCCCAGCCGGGGACCTCGACCGGTTCGAGAACGCCCGCCTCGACTAGCGAGTCGATCGCCTGTCGCGCGTCGTTTGGGCCCTGACGGAAATAGTCGCGCAGCTCCTGCGCCGTCGCGAGCCCAAGCGCGCGCGCCGCCCGCTCGATCAGGGCGCGCTGCGCCTCCTTCTCATCCGGGGTCGGCAGGGCGAGGATCTCGGCCGGAATGATACGCTCGGTCAGGTCATAGACCCGCTCGAAGCTGCCACGCCGAGTCGCCGTCGTGATGTGGCCCGCCCAGAACAGCCATTCGAGCGCCCGTTTGGCGTCGCTCCATTCCCACCAGCCCGACCGGGTGCGTTTTTCCTCGAAGTCCGAGGCCGCGCGGGGACCCTCGTTGCGGATGCGCTTGAGAAAAGCTTCCGCCTCGGCCCGGCGCTCGCCCGCGAACACCCGCAGGCCCTTCCAACCGACCTCACCGCGATCGGCGCGAGCCATCCGCCAGCGCAACAGGGGATGCAACGGCAGCGGCAGGAGCGACGCCTCGTGGGCCCAGTATTCGAACAGCCGCCGCTTCTTCCGACTTCCCCAGGCGGCCGTGTCGATCAGCGAACGGTCATAGGGTCCCAGGCGCGAGAAGGCGGGCAGGTAATGGGCGCGGACCAGGACATTGACGCTGTCGATCTGGTGAAGGGAGAGCTGGTCGATGGTATTCAGCCATCGCGCGCTCGTGACGTGTTTCGGGCGCGGACCGCCGAAGCCCTGCGCTGCAAGCGCGATCCTGCGCGCCTCCGCCAGCGAGAGCTTTTCCACCTTTCTCACCTCGCTCTGTCCGGACGCAGCACGCTCGCGTTCGACGCGGTTGAAATGGGGAGCGTCAGGCGCTCGCGGCCGTCACACCTGCTCGATCTCGATCAGCGTGCCGGCGAAGTCCTTTGGGTGCAAAAACAGGACCGGCTTGCCGTGGGCGCCGATTTTGGGATTGCCATCGCCGAGCACGCGCGCGCCATGGGCTTTGAGCTGGTCGCGCGCCACTATGATGTCTTCGACCTCGTAGCAGAGATGGTGCATGCCCCCTTCTGGATTGCGTTCCAGGAATTTGGCGATCGGCGAGTCCGGGCCGAGCGGATGCAGAAGCTCGATTTTCGTGTTCGGCAGTTCGACGAACGCCACGGTCACGCCGTGATCCGGCTCGGGCTTTGGGGCCGAGACCCGAGCGCCGAGGGTTTCGCGGTAGGCGCTTGCGGCCTTCTCCAGATCGGGGACTACGATTGCGACGTGGTTCAGCTTTCCGATCATATTGTCCTCGATTGAGATGGCCGGACGGCGCGGCACGGCAGCCGAAAGGGCGCCAACGACAAACAGTCAACGGCGCGGTTCACGCCGGCGAATCCGATCGAAGCCCTGCTTGATCGCGGCAAAACGGGCTTCGATCAGGGGCTCGAACTCGACGTCGGTGAAAATATACGGCCAGTCGTTTTCGATGCCTTCGCGCACAAGTTCGCCGACATAGGACGGGTCGATCCCATGCGAGACCCGATCCTGAATGAATTTGAACAGGTCGGAAGACCGCATTGCGGCCAAGCCCGCCTCGGACGGACGGTCGAAACGTTCCGGCAGGTTGCGTGCAGAGTTCACGATCTGGGTTCGAATGAACCCGGGACAGAGCACCGACACGCCGATTCCGCGCTCGGCCAGATCGCCGCGCAGGCCCTCCGAGAGCGCCACGACGCCGTATTTGGATACGTTGTACGGGATGGCGCCGCCGGAGGAGACCAACCCTGCGATGGAGGCGGTCGACACGATATGTCCGCCCTCGCGATGCCGTTCGATCAACGGGCCGAAAATCTCGATCCCCCGGATGACCGCCATGAGATTGACGCCAAGCGTCCAGTCCCATCCCGAGTCAGTCCAAGTTCCATATGGCCCGCCGCCACCCACGCCCGCGTTGTTGACGAGAATATGCACCTTGCCATAACGGGCGATCGTGGCGTCGGCAGCCGCGTTAAGCTCGGACTTGAGCGAAACGTCCGCCTTAACGCCATCGATATCCGCATTGGTGCGCTTGAGCGCTTCGACCGCCTTCGCAAGCGCCGCTTCCTCGATGTCGCAGAGCATGACCTTCACGCCCGCCTGCGCGAGGGCGCCGGCAATGCCGAGTCCGATTCCAGATGCCGCGCCGGTGACGAACGCGGTCCTTCCCGCCAAGTCTTTCATCCGGATTTCCTAGATCAAAAGCATTCGATGCAACGCGCCCTCGGGTTATACCTCGACGACCAGCACATGCACCTGCGGCTTCTTGCTCCAGACGGCGTTGACGGAATTGCGCACCGCGCGCTCGATGGCGCTGGAGACGACGTCGGAGTCGCGCCGCTTGCCCGGCGGTAGGCCCTCGAAGGCTTCGAAGATCGCGTCGTCGATCAGCGCGTCGATCGCCGCCCCTTCGCGCGTGCGCTCGGGTAGGCCGGCGATCATTACGTCCGGGTCGCCCGCCATCTCGCCCTTCGGAGTCAGCGCGAGCGCGACCGAGACGACGCCGGCGAAGGCGAGCCGGCGGCGTTGGCCGACGCTTTCCTGATCCGCCGGCAGGAGAATCGCGCCGTCCTTCAGCCGCCGCCCACTTGCGACGCTGCCCGAGGCCGAAACATGGCCGGGGGCCAAGCGGATGAGGTCGCCGTCGAACGCGCGCAAAACCTGCGGCACGCCCTGCGCAATGGCGAACGCGGCATGCTCGCTCAAGTGCAGCGGCTCGCCATGCGCCGGCACCGCGATCCTGGGGCGGACCCAGGCGTACATTTTCGCCATCTCCGCCCGGCGCGGGTGGCCGGAGACATGAACGAGCGCCGTTCGGTCGGTGATGACCTCGACCCTCGCGGTCGCGAACGCATTGATGATCTTGCCGACCGCCTTTTCGTTGCCGGGAATCGTGCGCGAAGAAAAAATGACGGTGTCGCCGGCGCTTAATTCTGCCGTCGGATGCTCGTCCTCCGCCATGCGAGCGAGCGCCGCGCGCGGCTCGCCCTGGCTGCCGGTGGCGAGCGCCAATATCCTGTCGCGTGGCAGGCGCTCGAACGCGTCCATGCCTAAGAACGGCGGCACGCCGTCGAGCATCCCGCACTCGCGGGCGACGGCGACGACGCGCTCGATCGCCCGCCCGAGAATGCAGACCTGCCGTCCGGCGGCGAAACCGGCCTCGGCCGCCGAGCGAAGGCGGGCGACGTTGGAAGCGAAGGTGGTCACGACCACCCTGCCCTTCGCCTCGCCAATGAGCCAAGCCAACGTCTTGGCCACGTCGCGCTCCGACGGGCTCTCGCCTTCGCGCAAGACGTTGGTCGAATCGCAGACCAGCGCCAGCACGCCCTCGTCCCCGAGCGCCTTGAGGCGCGCCTCATCGGTCGGGAGGCCGATGATCGGCGACGGGTCGATCTTCCAGTCGGCGGTGTGGACGACGAGCCCGGCGGGGGTGCGGATCGCCAGCGCCGTGCTTTCGGGAATGGAATGGGCGACGGCGATGAACTCGACGACAAACGGGCCGATGGCGACCTTCTCGCCCTGGGCAACGATCCTCAACGGAATCTTGGGCGCGCCTGGCTCGCCGAGCCGGCGAGCCTCGGCTAGCCCGGCCGCGAAGCGCGTCATATAGACGGGCGCGCCGAGGTCCGGCCAAAGCTCAGCCAGCGCGCCGATGTGGTCCTCGTGCGCGTGGGTGATGACGATTCCGACCAGATTCTTCTTCGCCTTCTCGATAAAGCTGAGATCCGGCATGATGAGATCGACACCGGGCAGGTCCTCGCCTGCAAAGGCCACGCCGAGATCGACCATCAGCCATTGGCGCGCGTTTGCAGGTCCGTAGCCGTAAAGGGCGCAATTCATGCCGATCTCGCCCAGGCCGCCGAGCGGGGCGAACACGAGCTCGCTGTCGTCCGTCATCTAGGCTCGGCCCTCCCGCGCGTGAGAAGCCGACAAGGCCGCCGGCGGCTGGGCGTCCGAGCGAGGCGCCAGACTGAGGTCGGCGGCCTCGATGCTCTCAAGCCCGCGCTCAGAACGCATGAGCAGGCGACCGCCCGCATCGATCCCCTCGAAGACGCCCTCGCGCCGGCCGGCGCCGCTTTCGATCGCGACGCGTTGGCCAAGACCGTGGACGCGGTCAAGCCAGGCGGCGCGAATGCGGTCGAACGCCTGTCCCTCGCGCCAAGCCTCGAGCGCCTCGTCAAACCGCTCAGCGAGACGCTCGAACAACTCACCCGCGCCGACCGATTGCCCGCTTGCGCCCGCGAGACAAGAGGTTGCGTAACCAAGCCCCTCCGGCGCATGCGCGCAATTGACGCCGACCCCGACCGCATAGCCGGCGCGCCGGCCGGCGAGGCCAATCCCTTCGACCAGGATGCCGGCGCATTTGGCGCCGTTCAGGATCAGATCGTTCGGCCATTTCAGGCCGGCGGCGGCCGCGCCGGCGTCGCTTGCCGCCCGCGCCAGCGCCACACC
>JBAUXQ010000851.1:0-2890 GCA_049584355.1 Roseiarcus sp.
CCCCAACGCCGCCAAGGACGCCGACGGGCGCCTGAGAGTCGCCGCCGCGACTTCGGTCGGCGACAAGGGGTTCGAACGCGCCGAGCTCCTGATGGCGGCGGGCGTCGACTGCCTCGTCGTCGACACCGCCCACGGCCATTCCGAGCAGGTGTTGCAGCAGGTGCGCCGCATCCAGCGGGCGACCAACAAGGTCTCGGTCATCGCCGGCAATGTGGCGACGCGCGAAGGCGCGAAGGCGCTGATCGACGCCGGAGCGGACGCGATCAAGGTCGGCATCGGGCCGGGCTCGATCTGCACCACCCGGATCGTCGCCGGCGTCGGCGTGCCGCAGCTGACCGCCATTCTGGAAGCGGCCGAGGCCGCGCGCGCGGCGGGCGTGCCGGTGATCGCCGACGGCGGGGTCAAATATTCCGGCGACCTCGCCAAGGCGATCGCGGCCGGCGCCGACTGCGTGATGATCGGCTCGCTGCTCGCCGGCACCGACGAGAGCCCGGGCGAAGTGTTCCTCTACCAGGGGCGCTCGTACAAGAGCTATCGCGGCATGGGCTCGCTCGGGGCGATGGCGCAGGGCTCGGCCGACCGCTACTTCCAGCAGGACGTGAAGGACCAGGTGAAGCTGGTGCCCGAGGGGGTCGAGGGGCAGGTGCCGTATCGCGGCCCGGTAGCGGCGATCGTGCACCAGCTCGCCGGCGGCTTGCGCGCCGCGATGGGTTACGTTGGGGCGGAGACCATCCCCGAGTTCCAGCACAAGGCGCGGTTCATGCGCATCACCAGCGCCGGCTTGCGCGAGAGCCATGTGCACGACGTGGCGATCACCCGCGAAAGCCCAAACTATCATCCGTCGGGGGTGTAAGCACGCTTTGGCCTGCCCGCCGCCAATCGCGTTGGCGACTAGGCGGGGCCTCTGTGCAGAGCGTAGACATAGGAAACCGTAACCTCGGTCGGACTCCCAATGAAAGCCTGAGAGATCGGTTTATTTGATGAATCCACCATGTTGATTGTACTGCCGGTTGACAGGTCGACCGATCGACCGCTGACTGTCCCGGCGTTGCAGTCAGTGAAAGCTATCCCCTGGCCGTAGATCGCCAGTTCGGGAGTCGGCGTGTCGATCGCGAGCGCTTCGACAATCCATTCGGCGCAGTTTCCCGAAAGCGATACGCCAGCCGGCGCAGTGGCCTGAAACCATAATCCGATTTCGGTGGTGAGATTGCCCAGGAAGATGGTAGCCTGGTTTGCCGAACCTTGGTGCATGCAGATCAAAGAGGTGAGTTCGTCCGAGTTCGCCACAGGCATGTTGGTGATATAGAACGACCCGGCGGGGCGCCATTCCCAAAAAGGTTTGAGCTGCGTGTTTACGTAGGCGCCGCCGCCGGACACGGACACGTTCATGGTGTCCACTTCACAGCCGGCATGCAGCACATCGCTCGACCCATCATCCCCGTCGAGGCCGATCCAGAACGAGGCGCTGTACCAGACGTCATTGATCGTGCCGGCGGTCAAAGAACCCGGAAACACCTCGGCTGGCATTGTCCAAGTTCCCTCGACAAATTTCAGCGGATCGCCAGAGGGCGGGAATGTGATGCCGCCGCACCAGTTGTTGGTGGTTTGAGGCGCAACGGCAGGCCGAAAGTTCGGCAGCTTCTTGCTTTGGTCGCGCGGCTCGAACTTCGGCTCGATCAAGCTGAAGTTCTTGAGCTTGGTGCGCATGCGTTGTTCAAGCGCGCCGAAAGCCACCGGGCAGCGCGGGATGCCGTGGACGATACGTTGGCGGTCGCTGGCCTTGTCTGGATCGAAGCCGTCGGGCGGCGGCTGGAAGGTTCGCACGGAGAAGCCGTTCGCCAACTTTAAGACGCCCATCGCCGCCTCCTGCTTATCGGCTGTCGACAGTGTTGCTTTGTCGCGCACCTTAAGGGTGTCCCGCTGTGAGTTTCGTCACAGTTGGTGACAACCGATTGCATCCGCCTGGCGGCCGTGGCGAAGCACGGCCTTTTGCGGGGGCGGTTCAATCTTAGGTGGCTCCGGGCTTGCGCGAAAGCCCGTCCACGATGTGGCGATCACCGAGAGAGACCGATTTATCATCCGTCCAGGTGGGGAACAGCAGCGCCAACGGCGGCCCGATCCTTATGTGACGCGCCTCACGTGCGGCCGCGCGACCATGGTGCTAGACCTGCTGCAGGTGTTGGGAGAAGCTTCGACATGTCGCATCACGCGCACCAGAGGGCGTTACGGCTCGAGGTCGACCGTGAGGCCTTTGCGCTCATGAACGCCGTTGGCGCCCAGGCGTACTGGGTGGCGCGGCGCAGGGCGGAAGAAGCAAGCAGCGACGAAATGGCGAGGGGCTGGACAGGAGTCGCCGCCGCGATCGAGCGCAGAACGGCGAAGCGCACGTCGCTGCTCTCCTACCTGCTTCACTAGCGGGCGCTCACATATTCGCCGCCGCCGCCTCTTTTCGCGTCGCGGCGCCGGCGGCGAAGAGCTGGCTCAGCCACACGCTGACCATGACCAGCGCGACGCCGAGGAGCTGGAGGGGCGCGAAAGTCTCGCCCGCGGCGAGCCAGCCAAGCAGGATCGCGGTCACCGGGCTCAAGAGAACGAGGGGAGACACGGCTTGCGGGCCGAGCCGGGCGAGCCCCCTGAACCAGAGGAAGTAGCTGACCGCCGCGCCGAACAGCCCGAGCCAGACAAATGCGGCAAGGCTGGGAAGCGTCGGCGCGGGCAGGGGCGGCTCCAGCGTCAGCGCGAATGGCGCGAGCAGGAGGCCGCCCGCGACAAGCTGCCAGGCGGTGAAAGTGAGGGCCGGGACGGGCGGTTGCCAGCGCTTTGCGAGCACCGTGCCGAGCGCCATCGCGACCGCGGCGCCGAGGCCCGCCGTGACGCCGAGCCCATCGAG
>JBAUXQ010000852.1:0-3640 GCA_049584355.1 Roseiarcus sp.
CGCTCAATAATTCGGCGGATTGATCGCTGATCGATCGCACGGATAATACGGACAACTCGGCGCCGGCGCCGAGGTTTGAACGGATTCAAGACCTTAATGAGTGGATCGTGATCGCAATCAATATGGCACATTGATTGCATTTGCGCCTCTCGCCGGCGGCGCCGACCCCCGGCGCCAGCAACGAGAGGACGCCCATGCCAGCCGTGACTCAGCCAGCCCATAAGGCGGGCGACTATCTGGTCGACTACGAAGAGAAGGTGTTCGAGGACGTCAAAGCCGAACCCGGCGAGAAAGCGCTCGTCACTTTCCATACCGTCGCCTTCGAGGGCTCGATCGGTCTCGTCAACCTCCTTCAGGCGACCCGGTTGAAGCGCAAGGGCTTCGACACCACGGTGCTGCTCTACGGACCCGGCGTCACGCTCGGGGTCCAGCGCGGATTCCCTCGCCTCGGCGACGAGGCCTTTCCCGGGCACCAGAACTTCAACAATCAATTGACAAAATTCATGGGCGAGGGCGGCAAGGTCTACGCTTGCCGGTTCGCCCTCCAGGCGCTCTACGGCCACGGCGAGCCGTCCCTCATTCCGGGCATCACGCCGATCAGTCCGCTCGACGTGCTCGATCTCATCCTCATCCACCGCAAGGACAACGCCTTCATCCTCGATACGTGGACCCTTTGAGTTCGCGCGTCTCAAAACGCCGGAGACAGTGAATGGGAGATCGGGACATCGTCCGCGTCGCCGCGGTTCAGATCGCCCCCGACCTCGACAGCCAGGCGGGCACGCTCGATCGCGTGCTCGCCGCGCTGACCGAGGCCGCAGGCAAGGGGGCGAAGCTCGCGGTTTTTCCTGAGACCTTCGTCCCCTGGTACCCTTATTTCTCCTTCGTCTCCCCGCCGGTCTTGACCGGAGCGGAGCACCTCCGCCTCTACGAGCATGCGGTCGTGGTGCCAGGGCCAGCGACCGAGACGATCGCCGCCGCCGCGCGGCGGCTCGGGATTGTCGTCGCGCTTGGCGTCAACGAGCGCGATCACGGCTCACTCTATAACGCCCAGCTCATCTTCGACGCCGACGGCGCCCTCTTGCTCAAGCGCCGCAAGATCACGCCCACCTTCCACGAGCGCGTGATCTGGGGCCAGGGCGACGGATCGGGCCTGAAAGTGGTCGATACCGCGGTCGGCCGCGTCGGCGCGCTCGCCTGCTGGGAGCATTACAATCCGCTCGCGCGCTACGCGCTGATGGCTCAGCACGAGCAGATTCACGTCTCGCAATTTCCCGGCTCGCTGGTCGGGCCGATCTTCGCCGAGCAGATCGAGGTCACGATCCGCCATCATGCGCTGGAATCGGGCTGCTTCGTCGTCAATTCCACCGGCTGGCTGAGCGAGGACCAGATCGCCCGCATCTCGCCCGACGAGAAGCTGCGCAAGGGGCTGACCGGCGGCTGCATGACGGCAATCGTCTCGCCGGAAGGCCGCCATCTGGCGCCGCCGCTCACCAGCGGCGAAGGAATCCTCATCGCCGATCTCGATATGGCGCTCATCGTCAAGCGCAAGCGGATGATGGACAGCGTCGGCCATTATGCGCGGCCGGAATTGCTCGCGCTCGCGCTCGACGACCGGCCGAAGCTGCCGATGACGTCTTTGACCGTCGCGCCCGCCGCAACGTCCTCGTCCCGGAGCCCGCTCGATGCTGCAAACGAGACCAACCCCCATGAAGACGGAAGAGCTGATCAACGAGTTGCAGTCCTTCGGGTTACGTCTGGTTGATCCGAAGGCCGGCGCCGACAGCCGCCGCGGCGGCGCCGGCCCTTCCGATCACAAGGCGATCACGATCGACGGCATGACGGTGATGGCGCCGGTGCACACCGCGCCGGCGTTCGAAAGTCCGTACCTGGTCGAAAAGCCCGACTCTGAGGGCCGCAGCCGAATCCTGCGCGACGGGATCGCGATCGCCGAGGCGACTTTCCCCGCCCAACCGAAATTCTATGCGCTCAAGACCGCGGACGGAATTCCCTATTCGAAGATCGCCGTCCTGCATGGCCGCGACGTGCTGGCGACGACGGTATTGCAGACGTGCATCCGCTATCAGAGCCGGACCAAGACCTGCCAGTTTTGCGCCATTGGCCAGTCGCTCGTCGCCGGCCGCACGATCGAGCGCAAGACCCCGGCCCAGCTCGCCGAAGTCGCCAAGGCGGCGGTGGAGCTCGACGGCGTCAAACATATGGTGATGACCACCGGAACGCCGCCTGGCGCCGACCGCGGCGCTGCGATCCTGGCCGAGAGCGCAGCGGCGATCAAGGCCGCGGTCGCCCTGCCTCTGCAAGGCCAATGCGAGCCGCCTGACGACGACGCCTGGTTCGCTCGCCTGCGCGAGGCTGGGATCGATGCGCTGGGGATGCACCTCGAAGCGGTGACCGAGCCGGTGCGAAAGCAGGTCATGCCCGGCAAGGCGCAGGTTCCGGTGGCCCGGTATTTCTCCGCCTTCGAGGCCGCCGTTCCGGTATTCGGGCGCGGGCAAGTCTCGACTTACATCCTCGCCGGGCTTGGCGACGGCGCGGCGGACATTCTCGCGGTCTGCGAGAAGCTGGTTGCGATCGGCGTCTATCCGTTCGTCGTGCCGTTCGTGCCGATTTCCGGCACGCCGCTCGAAAGCCGTCCGGGGCCGGCCCCGGAGTTCATGGACGCAATCCTGCGGCCGCTGTCGCATCTGCTCGCGGCGAGCGGATTGAGAGCGATCGACGTCAAGGCCGGTTGCGCCAAATGCGGCGCCTGCTCGGCCTTGTCGACCTATGAGCGAGGCTTGAGCGCATGATCTTCGAGCCGTTCAAGCCGTTCATCTCGAGCGAGTTCCAAATCAAATATGCGACCGAAGCCTGGGAGCTTTCCGGCGCGGCGGCGCTGCGCCGCGCCGTCTTCTGCGACGAGCAGGGGCTTTTCCAGCGCGACGATCGCGACGAAGTTGACGAGGTCGCAACCACCATCGTCGCGCTGTCGTCGTTCACCATCGTCGCCGAGAGGGTGGTCGGCACGGTGCGCATCCACGAGCAGGCGCCCGGCCTGTGGCGCGGCTCGCGCCTCGCCGTCGCGCCGGACTACCGCCGGGTCGGCGCAATCGGCGCGTCGCTGATCCGGCTCGCCGTCTCGTCGGCCCATGCGCTGGGTTGCCGGCGCTTCCTCGCCCATGTCCAGAGCCAGAACGCGCTCCTGTTCCAGCGGCTCCGCTGGCGGACGCTGGAGGAGATCGAGGTTCACGGCCGACCGCATCATCTGATGGAGGCCGATCTCGCCTTCTATCCGCCGTTCCGCGCGCCCGAGACCGGGTTCCTCGCGCTCCGTCATAGCCCGTCGAAAGACGGGCGTTCTTCCGAACAGGCCAAGGCGGCGTAGTGGCCGAGCGGCTCGACATGTGCGCGCTCGGAGAGACGCTGCGCAACGCGCGTGGCCTTTTGGCGAAGGCCGACATCGGGAGGGTCGCCGAGCAGCTCGGCCTTTCCGCGGCGTCGCCGATTCCTGTCGGCGACGACTGCGCGGCGATACCGGATGGCGAAGGCTACCTGCTCTTCGCCATCGAAGGATTCATCAACGAATTCGTCGCTGCCGACCCATGGTTCGCCGGCTGGTGCGGGGTGATGGTCAACATTTCGG
>JBAUXQ010000853.1:0-6604 GCA_049584355.1 Roseiarcus sp.
GCGGACCAGCCCAAGCCTGCCGACGGCGCATCAATTGCGACGCCGGTCGCGGGAACCATCAATACGCCGCTCGTGCCCCCGGCCGCTGCGCCCCCTCCAACCATGACATCGGAATTCCCCGATCCGAAGCCGGTGCGGACTGTTTCCTTGCGGCCGGATGGAACGCCAATCGGCGCCCCAAATCCGCCGGTCCAGAACGGAGGGGATGCGGCGCCCGCCGAGGCTCCGGCAAAGCCCTCCGCCGCGCCGGCGCCGAAGATGGCGAACGAAACCGCGCCCGCAGCGTCTCCACCCTTCGCCGCGTCTGCGACGAAGACCGACTCGGGTGCGGTTGCGGAACCTTCGACTCCCAAACTCGAATTGCCCACCAAGCTTTCGCCCAAGTCATCCGCCCGTGTCGTGGTGGCGAAAACCGACACGACGGCGCCGGACGCGAATGCGCAGACCCCGAGCGAGCCAGCGCAAGCCGGCTCGCTAGTCAAACCGGTGGAGAAGGCCGCGAAGAAGCCTAAGCCTGACAAAAACGTGGCGGAGGCGACCGGAACAGCGGCCACGTCGGAGGCGCCTCCCGTCGACGCGACTCCCGCGACCGCGTCGGGCGGCTGGGCGGTTCAACTCGCCGCGCCCAGATCGGAAGCGGAAGCCAAGAGCGAAGCCGCGCGACTGACCGGCAAATACGGCGCTGACCTTAACGGCTCGGCCATCGGCGTGCATAAGGCGGTAGTGAACGGCGAGACGATCTATCGCTTGCGCGTGGTCGGTCTCTCGAAGGCGGATGCCGCCGCGCTCTGCGCTCGCCTGAAAGGCGAGGGCGGCGAGTGCTTCATCGCCAAGTGAGCGAGGCGACCCGCTGCATTTTGCGGGCTACGGCGCGGAGCCCCAAATGCCTAAAGCCTTCATCTGCGGCTGCGCGGGCCTCGTTCTCGACGCCGAGGAACGCGCGTTCCTTCGCCGCGAAGATCCTTGGGGTCTGATCCTTTTCAAGCGCAATGTCGCCGATCGCGATCAAGTGCGCGCCTTGACGCGCTCGTTCCGGGAATGTGTCGGGCGCCCGAATGCGCCTGTTTTGATCGATCAGGAGGGCGGCCGGGTTCAGCGCATGGCGCCGCCACATTGGCGCACATACCCTGCAGCGGCTGCGATCGAGGCCGGGTTGGAGCCTTCCCGGGCGGAGTCGGCAGCGCGTCTTGTCGCCCGCCTTATCGCTTTCGATCTGGCCGAAGTTGGGATCACCGTCGATTGTGCGCCTGTGCTCGATGTCGCCGAGCCCGAAACGCACGCCGCCATCGGCAGCCGGGCCTTCTCTTCTCGGCCAGAGCGCGTCGCCGCGATGGGCCGAGCGGTCGCCGAGGGGCTTCTCGCGGGTGGCGTCGCGCCCGTTGTCAAGCATATGCCCGGGCATGGCCGGGCGCGCGCCGACAGCCATCACGAGCTGCCCGTTGTCGACGCCGCGTGGGATGCCCTCAAACGCGATTTTGCGCCCTTTGCGGCGCTGAATGACCTGCCGATGGCGATGAGCGCGCATGTCCTCTATACGGCGATTGACAAGCGTCATTCGGCGACCGCGTCTTCGATCGTGGTCGCGAAGATCATGCGCGGCGAGATCGGGTTCGACGGCCTCATCCTGAGCGACGACGTGTCGATGAAGGCGCTCAAGGGCCCATACGAAGAGCGCGCCGCGGCGATCATCGACGCCGGACTCGACATCGTTCTGCATTGCAACGGCGAGCTCGACCAGGCCCGAGCCGTGGCGTCGGCCACGCCTGAGCTATTGGGCTCTTCGCTGCGCCGCGCCGAAGCAGCTCTGGCCAGTATATCGGGGCCGCAGCCATTCGACCTCGAGCAAGGCGTGCAGCAACTCGCGGTCATCATGGCCGAACTTGGCGTCGCCTGAGCTCGCGTAACCCAGCCGGCACGGTCGACCGGGCAAAACAGCAGGGCCGTTACGCAAGTCTTGCGGTTAACGCCGCGTCCAGAGTGACGCGATTGCGGCCCGCGGACTTCGAGAGGTAGAGCGCGCGGTCGGCGCGGCGATAGAGATCCGTGGGATCCTGTTCGCCGCGAAAATCGGCGAGGCCGATCGAGACCGTTATCGAAACCGGACCGGCGGCGTCCCCAATCAGGAACTGCTTGTTCTCTATGGTTCGGCGCGCGCGCTCCGCCATCCGCGCCGCGTGGGTCGCGTCGAGGCCTGGCATGGCGACGAGAAACTCTTCTCCGCCCAACCGGCAGACGAGGTCGCCGCCCCGGACGATTTGTTGCAGCTCCGCCGAGAAGCCCTTGAGCACGATGTCGCCCGCATCGTGGCCGTAGGTGTCGTTGATGCGCTTGAAATGGTCGATGTCGAGAATCATCATCGTTAGCGGCGCGCCGCGCTGCCGTGCAGTCTCGATCATGGCCGGCATGCGGCGCTCCAGAAGGCGCCGGTTGTTGAGACCGGTCAGCGGGTCGTAGAGCGCCATCTCCACCGACCGTCGCACGGTTTGGCGCAGGCGATCCATGTAACGCTTCTGGCGAACGTTTGTGCGGGCGCGAGCCAGCAGTTCGTTTCGGTCAACCGGGCGGGACAGGTAGTCATTGACGCCGAGTTCAAGGCCGCGAAGAACCTTCTGCCGATCTTCGCGATCAGCGATAAGGAGGATCGGGAGATTTCGCGTGGACGCCTGCGAACGCGCTTGACTGCAGAGCCTTAATCCATCGAACTCCCCGAGACCTAGACTGACGATCATGAGGTCGACGTTTTCACCGGCCGCCTTGGCGAGGGCGTCGCCCGGCTCGTCGACCTGGATGACATCATGATGCGGCGTCAACGCATTGACGAGGCGCTCAAAAGAGCTTCGCTGGTGATCGACGAGCAGGATGCGTCCTCGCTCTCGGGCGTCCGACTTGAGGGCTTCAACGGATTCGACCACCCCCGTCGCCGCGCTGTGGGCGGCGCGGCTGCGCAATTCGTCGATCGAGAATTTGAGTCGAGCCAATGACCGAACGCGAGCGATCAACGCGATTTCGTCGACCGGCTTGGTCAGGAAGTCGTCGGCGCCTGCTTCGAGGCCGCGGACGCGGTCGGCGGGCCGGTCGAGCGCGGTGACGAGGACGATTGGCAGATGGGCGGTCTCGGACGCGGCTCTCAATCGTCGGCAGACCTCAAAGCCGTCCATACCAGGCATCATCACGTCCAGAAGGACGAGATCGCAGCCGCCCATTTCGCAGATCGCAATCGCGTCGGGTCCATTTGTCGCTGTCAGCACCTCGAAGTATTCGGCGCTCAGCCTCGCTTCTAGGAGCTTAAGATTGGGCTGGACATCATCAACCACCAGGACGCGAGCCGTCATTGCTTGACCCCCGGCCCAAGGAACTGGTCGATGGTGTCGAAGAACCTGGCGACCGAGATCGGCTTGGACAGGTAGGCTTCGCAGCCGCCCTGTCGAATTTTTTCCTCATCGCCCTTCATGGCGAACGCGGTCACTGCGATGACGGGTATCGTTCGCAGCTCTTCGTCATCCTTCAGCCATTGCGTGACCTCGAGCCCGGAGACCTCCGGCAGCTGAATGTCCATGAGGATGAGATCGGGCCGGTGCTTGCGCGCCAACTCAACCGCTTCAATGCCGCTGCGCGTTTGCACGATTCGATGCCCGCGGGTCTCGACGAGGTCGTTGAACAGCTTCATGTTGAGTTCATTGTCCTCAACGATGAGCACAGTCTTGGGCATTGGGGATCCATTCGGCGCAAGTCGGCCGGTCAGGTCGCAGACGCTAACGTCGAGACATTTACGAAAGGAGAATCGGAGTATGCGCCATTCCTCGAAAGCGCGGCAATCCATCAGCCCCGAATTCGGCCGGTCATTGGCCGCCTCGGCGTTGGCCTTTCTCGCCGCCGACCCGGAGCGGCTCCAGCGATTCCTCAATCTTACCGGACTTGGTCCCCACAATCTGCGAGATGCGGCCGAGGATCCGGCATTCCACGGCTCGGTGCTCGAGTATATGCTGGCCGACGAGGAGCTTCTCCTTCGCTTCGCCGGCGACTCCGACCTGGAGCCTGAGACGGTCGCGTTGGCGCACCAGGCGCTGTGCGGGCCGGTCCATGTGGTCGACCCTTGATGGACGCTTAGATGCCCCGGCTGTGCCGCGATTGCATGAAGCACTGCTCCAGCGACTCGGCCCGCTGCTTCGATTGCGGCTCGCCGCGGACGATCGATCTCGAAGGGGCCGATGGGCTGGCGATTGCGCATGTCGACTGCGACGCGTTCTACGCGGCGGTCGAAAAGCGCGACGACGCCAACCTGAGGGACAAACCGGTGATCGTCGGCGGTTCGGGGCCGCGGGCGGTTGTCGCCACCTGCTGTTATATCGCTCGCACGTTCGGGGTCCGATCGGCTATGCCGATGTCGCGCGCCCGGGCGCTATGCCCCAATGCTGTGGTATTGCCGCCCGACATGGCCAGATATGCGCGGGTTGGCCGCGAAATTCGCGCCCGAATGCTTGAGCTAACGCCATTAGTCGAGCCGCTGTCCATCGACGAGGCGTTTCTCGATCTGACCGGCTGCGACGGATCCAACGGCGCAAGCGCCGCCGAAACGCTCGCGCGCCTCGCCCGCCAAGTCGAAGTCAGGATCGGCGTGACGGTTTCGGTCGGCCTTAGCTACTGCAAGTTTCTGGCGAAACTCGCCTCGGATCTCGACAAGCCGCGCGGTTTCGCCGTGATCACGCGGGAAGAAGCGAAGGCTTGGCTCGCCCCGCAAAGCGTTGGACGCCTATGGGGAGTGGGCAGGATTGGACTGGAGCGACTGGAGCGATCGGGCTTTCGCGTGATCGGCGATTTGCAGCGGATCGACGAATGGGCGGCCGTCTCCCGCCTCGGCGACGACGGTCTCCGGCTATGGCGTCTGGCGCAGGGCCGCGACAATCGGCCTGTAGTTGCGGAGCGCGAGCCAAAAAGCATCTCGAGCGAGACGACCTTCGATTGCGACATCAGCGACAAGGCTGAGCTCACGCGTATCTTGCTTGTCCATTGCGATCGCGTCGCAGCGCGCCTGCGCAAGGAGGGCTTCTCGGCCTGCGGTGTGACGTTGAAATTGCGCCTGCCCGATTTCAGTCTGCGCACCCGCAGCCGCGCCGGCATGAAGGCGACGCAGCTTGCGCCGCGACTGTTCGAGGCGGCGCGCCCGTTGCTTGACGCTCAACCCGACCGGACGGCCTATCGCCTGTTGGGGATCGCCGCGACCGAACTCGCGCCTGCCGAGCGTGCGGACGAAGGCGATTTGGTCGGGAGCGACGGCGACCGTGAGAAATTTCGCGAGGCGGCGATCGCCAGCCTGCGCGACAGATATGGCCCCGCCGCGGTGCAGCGAGGACTTGCCTTTAGACCAGGGCCAAGAACAAAGTAGCCGTCGACGCTATTTGGCGCAGGCTGAAGCCGGCAGAATCTCGAGTTTGCGCAAGCGGGCGTGGAGGGCGAACGCGCCGTAGTCGAGCTTGAGGCTGCCTGAGACGCCGTTCTCGTAAAGGTCGAAGGAAAGTGTGTACTCGGGCGCCGAATCGGTCGCCGCTTCGTCGAAATACGAGATCACCACCGGCCAACGGCGTATCCCGCCGAGCGCTGTGGCAGTCTCGGCGTCTTCCCCGGGCTTCGTCTGTTCCTTTCCAATCACCGACAAGGTCGCGAAGATCTTCGCGCCGGTATCCGAGCCGTCGTAGACCCGCGCCTGGATGGCGCCGCCGCCGTGCTTGGCGGCGTCGATCAGACGTTCAATATGCTGGGTGGGAAAGAGAACGTCACGGCCGAAATCGAGCGATTTAGCCTGTGGTTTGGTCAACTGGACGCGCATGTCGTCGTCCACGTCCCGCGTGGCGGTGCCGGCAACCGGCTGAGTCTCCTGCAATCCTTGGGAATCGATCTGGAAGCGCATCGACTTCCCGTCAGCCTCCTCAAAGGACATCGCGTTCACCTGCATCGAGAGCGGGTCGCCCTCGCTGCGCTCCATCTCCGTCATCTGGCGGAAATTGGAGGTGTAGCCTTCGCAAGCTGAGCCGCGAAATTCGTACGCGATCAGGCCCGTCGCCGATATCGGGGTCTGGGCAGAAGTCGGCGGGGGAGCCGAGGGGTCGATCAGTGAAATGTCATAGGCCGCTCGATGCGAGGCGAGCGGCAGAACCGGCGACGTCTCGGCAAGCGCAGCGACGCAAGAGCAGAGGATGGCGGCTACGCTAACGGCTAATCGGGGAACCATGGTCACTCCACGGGCTGACCGCAATCCGCAGAGTCCGCCGCATTTTCGGCGCTTTCGTGACGCCGCCAAATTCCGCGCACCTGCCGATATCGGCCGCCTATATCACACTCAATGGCTCTCTTCGGCCGTGACAGGCGCCCAGGCCCGTTCAAGCGCGGAAGAGTCCTCGAGCGGGTCCTCGTCGGCTCTCAGCGCCGGCGCATCGTTCGGATGCGGAACGTCATAGCCCACCGGTAATTTTCCGTCGAACAATCCCGCGCCTTTGAGCTCGTCGAGCCCGGGCAGGTCCGCGATCGCATCAAGGCCGAATTGGACCAGAAACTCGGTCGTCGTGCCGTAAGTGATAGGCCGACCCGGCGCCTTTCTGCGCCCTCGCAT
>JBAUXQ010000854.1:0-4248 GCA_049584355.1 Roseiarcus sp.
GGATCGGGAAATGGCGCGGGTAGCCGATTTCGGCTTGATGATATGGGATGGGAAAAGTGCAGGGACCCTACTGAACGTTCTCCGCCTTATTCGGGCCGGCAAGAAAGCGGTGCTCCTTAACGCGCCACAAAAATCAACGACGACCTTAAAGAACGCGCAAGATTGGGATTTCTTCATGATGCAATGCCCTTCTGATGTACGGCGCGACCTTCAGGACCGCGCCACGTCAGAGGAATGGCAGCCACAACGACAGCGAAGCCTCGGTCTCGCCCGGGAATAACGTGACGCCGGCAATTGACTTCGCCGCTCGCCCCTCTTATAGGCAGCCCTCGCTCGAGCGCGGCCGAAAAGCCGCGCTTTTGGTTTTGAGGCTGAGCCTCGAAACCGAGCGGCAAGCCCGCGGGCTCCGCCGGAGCCTGCGATTTCGGTCAATAGCTGCAAAGAAGCCGGCCGCGCGAATGCTTCGCGTACTGAGCCGGGCGGAACACGGGAATAAAACGATGTTCGCAGTCATCAAGACCGGCGGCAAACAGTACAAAGTTGCCGCCGACAACCAGATCACGGTCATGTCGCTGCCGGGTGAGGCGGGCGAAAGGATCGTATTCGAGGAAGTGCTGGCGCTGTTCGACGGCGCCACCCATCGGGTCGGCGCCCCGCGCGTGACCGGAGCGAGCGTGGTCGGCGAGATCGTCGAGCAGACCCGCGGCCCCAAGGTCATCGCGTTCAAGAAGCGCCGGCGCAAGAATTCGAAGCGCAAGCGCGGCCACCGGCAGGATCTCACGATCGTCCGGGTGACCGAAATTCTGACCGGCGCTGCGGCTGAGGCCGCCCATGGCGGCGAGCAGAATTGAGCGAGGGATTCCCTCGCCGGGTCGGTTGCGCTATAAGCAAATGAGTCCCGCCGCGCCTTGAAGGCCGGCGCAGCAAAGTTCTGGAGCAAGGTCCATGGCCCACAAGAAAGCAGGCGGTTCGTCGCGCAATGGCCGCGACTCGGACGGCCGACGTCTGGGCGTGAAGAAATTCGGCGGCGAACGGGTGATCGGCGGCATGATTCTTGTACGTCAGCGAGGAACCAAGTTTCACCCTGGGCGTAATGTCGGCATCGGTACGGACCATACGCTGTTCGCCACCGCCGCCGGCGAGGTCGCCTTCGAGTGGAAAGGCGACGGACGCCAATATGTATCGGTACGCGCCCAAAGCGCGACAGAATAAAGCGGGGAGCAAGACGAGAACCCCGCTTCGGCGACAAGCCCCGCGGACGTTCTCGAAGATAAAAAATTCGAGATGAGATTGAAGGCCAAGGGCCTGCTCATTCGTCCGGTAAGCGAAGCTTACGAAGGGGATGCGGTCGCTGCATCCCTTTCGTCGTTTTTGGCCCCGCGTTCAGGGGCCCTGACCGGAGCTTCCATGTTCCCCGATCTTGCCAGAGACGATGTGTTCCGCATCGAGACGCCGCGGCTTTGGCTGCGCTGGCCGAGAATCTGCGACGCAGCGGCGATGCAAAAATATTGCAGCCGATGGGAGGTTGCGCGCTACACCGCCCGCATTCCCCACCCCTATCCACCCGGCTCGGCGGAGCGGTTCATTTACGCGGCGCGCGAAGCCAACGCCTCCGGACGCGACTTGACCCTGGTCATGACGCCGATCAAGGGCAAGCGTGACGCGGTCGGCTCGATCAGCCTCGAGTCGCGCGGCAAAGACCGTCTTGCGCTCGGCTATGTGCTTGCCCCGGAGGCCTGGGGCAAGGGCCTCGCCACCGAAGCCGCCCAGGCGATGATCGAGGCCGGCTTCGGGCTGACGCCGGCGGTCGAGATCCTGGCCAGCGTCAGGGTCGAGAACGAGGCCTCGCGCGCGGTGATCGAAAAGTGCGGATTCGCGCTGGCGGGGACCGGCCCGCAAGGCGCGCCGGCGCGCGGGGGGATGGTCGAGTGCCACAGTTTCCGCGTCCGCCGCGCCGATTGGGCGGAGGCCGGCGCGCAACGCCGCGCGGCGGCGGCCGACTTGGCGCGAGCGTCGTGATATGGCTTGCCGATGATCGCTGCGTCGCCGCCGTTCGGACCGAAATCCTCGTCCTTCGAGGCGCCCGCTTCGCGGGCTCCTCGGGATGAGGATTTCTTTTGGCGCCTCGCACATGCGTCCCTCGACCTGAGGAGCGATGCGCAGCATCGCGTCTCGAAGGACGCGATCGAGGAATCGGACGCGGCGCCGACGGGATCAACCGGGGACCGCGCGCCAGGTCGGCGGCGATGAAGTTTCTCGACCAGGCGCGGGTCTACGTCCGCTCCGGCGACGGCGGCGCGGGCTCAGTGTCGTTCCGGCGCGAGAAATTCATCGAGTTCGGCGGTCCGGACGGGGGCGACGGCGGGCGCGGCGGCGACGTCGTGGTCGAATGCGCCGACGGTCTCAACACGCTGATCGACTTTCGCTACCAGCAGCATTTCAAGGCCAAGACCGGCATCCACGGGATGGGCCGCAATCGCGCCGGCGGGCGGGGGGCCGACGCGGCGCTGAAAGTCCCGGTCGGAACCCAGGTCATCGATGAGGAGAGCGGCGCCTTGCTCGCCGACCTCACGCAACCAGGCCAGCGCGTGGTCGTCGCCAAGGGCGGCAACGGCGGCTTCGGCAACGCCCATTTCACCACCTCGACCAACCGCGCGCCGCGCCGCGCCAATCCCGGCCAGAGCGGAATCGAGCGCACCCTCGTCCTCAGGCTCAAGCTGATCGCCGACGCCGGCCTCATCGGCTTGCCGAACGCCGGCAAATCGACCTTCCTCGCCGCAGTCTCGGCCGCCAAGCCCAAGATCGCCGATTACCCGTTCACGACGCTCCACCCGGGCCTCGGCGTGGTCAAGATCGACGGGCGCGACTTCGTGCTCGCCGACATTCCCGGCCTCATCGAGGGCGCGCACGAGGGCCACGGGCTTGGCGACCGGTTTCTCGGCCATGTCGAGCGCTGCGGCGCTCTTGCGCATCTGATCGACGCGACGGGCGCGAACGCCGGCGCCGACTACCGGACGGTGCGCCGCGAGCTTGCCGCCTATGGCGCGGGGCTCGACGAAAAGGCCGAGATCGTCGCACTGTCCAAGGTCGACGCGGTGGACGAGGCGACGCTCGAGAAGCAGATCGAGCGGCTGAAGCGCGCGATGCGCAGCTTCGGGCCGCCGCTGGCCCCAGGGGCAAAGCGGGCGAGGCCGCTCATGCTATCGACCGCGACCCGCGTCGGCGTGACCGAGGTCTTGCGCGCGACAATGACGGCGATCAAGGCGCGGCGCGCGCAAGAGTCCGCGGAGAGCGCCGCCAACCCGGCGCAATGGGCGCCCTGAGATCGCGCCGCTGCGCCTTGCCAAAAGCGCTCGCCGGGCCCTACTGTTTGCATGCAAACGATCGCGTCGAGCGGGCGGAAGAGGCTGTCAGCGCGAAGCGATGCAGGAGTTGCTATGGCCCACGACGAACCGGCGGCTTCGGGCGCGCCGACCAAACTCGTGATCAAGAACGTTGGGCTCATGCTCGGCGGCGACCTCGAAAAGCCTATTCTCGATGCGGATGCGATTGTCGCAGTTAATGGCCGCATCACGGCAATCGGCCGCGCTCCAGACCTTGACCTTTCCGGCGCGACGACGACGATCGACGCTCATGGCGTCGCGATCGCGCCCGGCCTGATCGACAACCACGTTCATCCAGTGGCCGGCGACTGGACGCCGCGGCAGAGCCAGCTCAACTGGATCGATTCATGCCTGCACGGCGGCGTTACGACGATGGTGTCCGCCGGCGAAGTTCATACGCCCGGTCGGCCGCGCGATATAACCGGGCTCAAGGCGATGGCGATCACCGCGCAGCGCTGCTTTTCCAACTTTCGCGCCAGCGGCGTGAAGGTGCACGCGGGCGCACCGGTGATCGAGCCGGGAATGGAGGAGCATGATTTCGAGGAACTGGCGGCGGCGGGGGTCCGTTTCCTCGGCGAGGTCGGGCTCGGCGGCGTCAAGGATGGGCCGACCGCGGGCAAGATGGTGGCCTGGGCGCGCAAATACGGCATCAACAGCACGATCCACACCGGCGGGCCGTCGATCCCGGGCTCCGGGCTCATCGACAAGGACATCGTACTCGAGGCGGACACCGACGTAATCGGCCATATCAATGGCGGGCACACCGCGTTGCCCGACGATCAGATCGTCTGCCTGTGCGAGCGCTGCAAACGCGGCCTCGAACTCGTGCACAACGGCAATGAACGCGCGGCGCTGCTGACCTTGC
>JBAUXQ010000855.1:0-1820 GCA_049584355.1 Roseiarcus sp.
CGGCAGGAACTGCGCTACGAATTCGATGGCGTCGAACCCTCCGCCATGACCGGCGGCAGCCTCCGCCATGCCGCTATCCAGCGCAACCTCGCGATGGCGATCGGAAACCGCCTGCGCGGCAAACCCTGTCAGTTCTTCGGCAGCGACCTCAAGATCCAGGCGGCCGAAAGCAGCAGTCGCTACCCGGACGGAATCGTGCTTTGCTCCGACTTGGATCCGTCACTCAAGATCGTCCGCAACCCGGTCGTCATCTTCGAGGTTTTAAGCCCGAGCACGGCCGCCACGGACCGCATTGTCAAGGCCCGTGAGTATCAGGCGACGCCGTCCGTCAAGCAGTACGTCATGCTCGAGCAGGAGCGTATCGGCGCGACCGTTCTTGTCCGGGCCCAGGACGGGTGGAGCGCCTTAATCCTGAAGGACGACGACACGCTCGACATGCCGGAAATCGGCCTCGCGATTCCGCTCGTCGAATTCTACGAAGGCCTCACCTTCGAGACGCACCCGGTCGAGGACAACGACATCGACCGGCCGCCGCCCGTCACCGCCTGATCGGTTTTTTGACCGACCGCTACTCTGACGAGGGACGCTTGGGCTCGCCGCTGAGGCGCCCTCTTCCGCACGCCCACTTCGTCCTCCGTCACGACCGTCGACATCCCGTTCCGATGCTCTGTGAAGAGCGCTGGTCAGAAAGCCGATGCGGGTCCTCCATGTCCGAGATCGTCGACCCCGACAGGAATGGAGGGCTCCATCCGCGGTGATCGGACGGCGCGGAGCCCTGTGGTTCCCCGCCGGGGGCGCCAATCCCACGAAGTCCAAGCGCGGCTCAGCGACGACCGCCCCTCGTCGCCGCCAGCAGGCGGCGCAGCCCGTCCGGTCACCACCGGTCAGGCCCTTGAAACGCCAGCGCCGAATGCGCCACGGAAGGCGACGAGCAGGGCGTAAGCCTGCATGACCAAGAGCCCTCTCAAGCGCGTTCGTAGGTCCTATTCCGGCTTTCAGACGCAGGTCCACGTTCGTCGCCGGCGCCTTCGTGCAGGCGGCCTGGACCGGACAGGGCACAAACGGCTCGGACCTTGATGGACGAGCGGCAGAAACATCCCGCCCCGATCGCAGAGCCGCGATGGGCCGCTCACCGACAATCCGCGCAGGAGCATCGACCGCCTTGTCGTTGAGGGAAAAAACTTCGACGGCCATCCGCATGAGCGCATGAGCTCCGCGCGGAGCAACCCACGTCATTGTCGTCGACGATGAGCCAGTTTCCCGCCAGGCGACATTTTCCGCGATTCATACGCGCTCGCGAAAGGGGGAAGAACAGGAGGGCCATCAGGATCGGGCGCCAGAAGCAGGTCCGGATCGCGGGTCGGGACGTCGCGGGTTCAGCGCGCCAGCCATTTCGGAGATCCTTTTTCTCGCGCCAACACCGGGCCGCAAGAGGAGCCCATCGCCAGCTCATTCCCTCGGTTATGCGCGGCCTTAAGCCCAACCCGTTCGGCCAGCAACGGCTCATGGTCGACGAATTTCCCCTTCGGCCAAAGCCGAATTCCTCGCGAGGCAAATTCGCCGCCCTTCGCCGTCCTCCGCTGCGCTCCGGCCCTTCGGGTGCAGGCCGCCCGGGCCGGGCTTTTTGTGCCGCACCGAGGGGAACGCGCTGGCGATGGGCCAGCGGCCCACGGCGCAAGAAAAAGGTTCTCCGAAATGGCTTCCAACCGCTCCAAGTCCTCCCCCAAGCGTGAGACCCGCCAGGCCCTCACCTTCGAGATGGCCCTCCAGCTCTGCCCCCACGAGGGCGTCGCGGAAAACGTCGCCACCGCCTTCGGCCT
>JBAUXQ010000856.1:0-3257 GCA_049584355.1 Roseiarcus sp.
GTGTCGTCAACCAGCCGAAAGGAGGTGATCCAGTGTCTCATTGTCTTCCGTCCCGCGTGATCGACGAGGCCTGGGTTATTGTCCGTGCGAAGGAATTTCGCGCATAGCACTCGCTAGGCAAGAACTCTCGGGCGCCGGCGAGTTTGCGTGGGCGCGACAATGGAAGGGTCGTTCCGACAAGGAGCGGCCCTTCTCATTTTCAGGGTGGACGGACAGAACTGCCTTCGCCCCAAAACCCATCAATTCACACTATAAGAGCGCATTTTGTCCCATTTGGCAATATCGTCGGCGCGTCCCTCTGGCCGTTTGTGCCAGCGCCGGCAATCAGCTAGATTGCCGAAAGGGGGCTGGCCCCCGGTCCGGACGAGTCCAATGCTTGGGTTTCGCGGTCCGAATCCCCATATTCCGGACCTGCCTTCGCGGCTTCACCGGGATAGCCACCAGAAAAGGCCACGAGAATGGATTTCCTCAAGCCACGGTCGCACCGCATGACCCGCCGCCGACGCATTTATGAAGGCAAAGCCAAGGTCCTCTACGAGGGCCCGGAGCCCGGCACCCTCATCCAGTATTTCAAGGATGACGCGACCGCGTTCAACGCCAAGAAGCATGAGGTGATCGAGGGCAAGGGCGTTCTCAACAATCGAATCTCGGAATACGTCTTCCAGCGCCTCAACGATATCGGCGTGCCCACCCATTTCATCCGCCGAATCAACATGCGCGAGCAACTGATCCGCGAGGTCGAGATCATTCCGCTCGAGGTCGTGGTTCGCAATGTCGCGGCGGGGTCGCTGTCAACCCGCCTCGGGCTCGAAGAAGGCACGCAATTGCCGCGGTCGATCATCGAGTTTTACTACAAAAACGATCAGCTCAACGATCCGATGGTGTCGGAAGAGCACATCACCGCCTTCGGCTGGGCCGCGCCGCAGGAGATCGACGACATCATGGCGCTGGCGATTCGGGTCAACGACTTCCTGTCGGGCCTGTTCCTGGGGGTTGGCATCCGGCTCGTCGACTTCAAGATCGAAACCGGGCGCTTATGGGAGGGCGAGAACATGCGGATCGTGCTCGCCGACGAGATCAGCCCCGACTCGTGCCGGCTGTGGGACGTCAAGACCAACGACAAGATGGACAAGGACCGCTTCCGCAAGGACCTCGGCGGGATGATCGAGGCGTATACCGAAGTCGCCCGCAGGCTCGGCGTCGTCCAGGACAACGAGTTCGCGCGCGCCGAGGGACCCCGGCTGGTGAAATAGGGGCGACTTAAGGTCGGTTCCGCAAAGCAGGGCTGCGCGCGTGCTCAACGCGCGCGGTCTGAGGCTTGTCGGCAAGTCCGATTTCGGCCAGAAGCGGCCCGACGGCGATCGGACGCGCTCGGCTCCCGCGGAGCTGCGTATTCCGGCAGCGCGCCAGGGGGCGTCCGAACATGTGTCAGGGCTGCGTCGGCAATATTTTCGGTTCGCTCGGGAGGATGCGCCCCAGCGTCAGCCGCCGCCGGTTTCTGGCGGCTGCAGGGGCGGCCTCGATCGCGCCGCTGGCGGGGCGGTCCTTCGCCGCCTCGACCGACGGCGCCGATCTCATCTTCCGCGGCGGTCCGATCATTCCCATGGCTGGCGACAGCCGCGCCGTCGAGGCGCTCGCGGTCAAGGACGGCCAGATCGTCGCCGTCGGTGCGGCGGATACCGTCATGGACCTCAAGTCCGCTTCGACCGAGATCGTCGATCTCGATAGCCGTGCGATGCTGCCGGGCTTCATCGACGCCCATCAGCACACGGTGACGGGCGCCCTCATCAACGCCCTCTTCGTCGATTGCGGCTATACGAAATACAAGACCCGCGATGCGCTCATGGCGATGTTTCGCGACCGGGCGGCGAAGACCCCGGCCGGCGAGTGGCTCCTGTTCACGGGCTTCGACAATCTGCTGCAGGGCGGCGACCTGACGATGGCCGACCTCGACGCGGCGTCAAAAGATCATCCGATCCTCGTCTATTATATTAACATGCACACCGCCGCCGGCAACGGTTTGGCCTTCGCCCGAGCCCGGATCCCGGCGGATATCGGCGATCTGCCCGGCGGGGGACGATTCGGCCGCGACGCCGCGCGCAAGCTCGACGGAATGATCTACGAGGAATCGGCGCTGAAGAAGTTCGCCGTCGCGATCCCCAAAATCACCCCCGAGCTTGCCGGCAAAGCGGTGATCGATTGGCTGAAGATCAACGCCTCGCACGGCAATACGCTGGTTCACGAGGCGGGCGTCCTGGTGTTCGGCGATCTCCTGGAAGGCTACGAGCGGGTCGCGGCCAGTTCGCCATGCCGCGCCAGCATCAGCCTGATGTACGATTCGATGAACGAGGCCGAGCCGTACAAGCAATTCGGCCACGGGGCGCAGGCGACCACGATCCTCGGCACGACGCTCACGATCTACGCGATGAAGATCGTCGGCGACGGCTCGAACCAGACCAAGAGCGCCGCGCAGACGATCCCCTATCTCAATGGCAAGGACACGGGCCGGCCCAATTTCGACGCCCGGCAGCTCGCCGCGATGGTCGGCGAAGTCAAGGCGCAGGGCTGGCCGGTCTCGATCCACTGCAACGGCGATGAAACGCTGGACCTCGCGCTGGACGCGATCGAAAACGCCTACGGCGCCTTCCCCGCGACCGGCGTCAACCGGATCGAGCATTGCACGATCACCCGGCCCGAGCAGATCGAGCGGATGGCCCGGCTCGGCGTCCAGCCGAGCTTTCTCATGAACCATGTCTATTTCTACGGCGCGGCCTACCGCGACCAGTTGTTCGGCCCCGAGCGGGCGGCGCGGATGGACCCGGCGGCGGACTGCGTGCGCCTCGGCCTGCCGTTCACGATCCACACCGACGCGCCGTGCTCGAACATCGGCACGCTGCAGCTGGTCCAGACTGCGGTAACCCGTAAATGCAGCGTTGACGGCTCGATCGTCGGCCCCGAACAGGCGGTGTCTTTGACCGACGCCTTGCGCGCGGTCACCAGCCACGCCGCCGGCCAGGTCGGCTTGGGCGACCAGCTCGGAACCCTCGAAACGGGCAAGCTTGCCGATTTCACGATCCTGGAGAAGGACCCCTACGCCGTCGATCCCGACGCCCTGATGGCCATCAACGTCAGCCAGACCTGGGTCGGCGGACGGAAGATGTTCGGCTAGGACCGGCTCCGCCCCGCGGGGGCCCGGGCCGAATTGCCGCCCCCCGCTCCGTAAGCTAGGTTTCATCGACCATTCGGGGCGTGACGGA
>JBAUXQ010000857.1:0-4258 GCA_049584355.1 Roseiarcus sp.
GGTCCTTCTCATGTACCTCGACCCAAATGAGATGGACGATGAACAGCAGGCTGCGGTCTGGACCATGTTGAAGTACTTCAAGTCAAGGGGACTATGAGAACTGCGCCTGGACGCCCTCGAGCCCGAACATCGGGATGACGACCTTCCCGCCCGGGAGACCTTCGAGACCTTGCCAAAGTTCGTTTGCGCTAGCGATTTTTCAAGTCAGGTCTTAGCCCGGGCTCGCTGCCCCGCCGGCCTCATCGCTCTTGCGCCGCCTACGGGTGTGAAAGAGTGTTTGCGCCTTCGATGCGTTCCCGCCGCGCCCTGATGATGGCCGCGTTGAACTCGCCGCCGAACACGAACAGGAGCGCCACCCAATAGAGATAGACAAGCGCGATCATGACCGACGCGAGGCCGGCGTAGGTCGAAATGTAGTTGCGCAGGTACTCGCTCAAATAGGCCCCGAAAACCTCGCCAAAGGCGATGCTGGCGACGAAGGTCACCGCGACGCCGGGCAGAATGTCACGAAACCCGACCCGGTGGGCGGGGAGGATGATGTGGGCGAGAATGAGCGACGTCGCGAGCATCAAGGCGGCGACGCCAATACGGACAAACGTCAGCAGCTCATGCGCCTCCGCCACCGCGGGAAAGAAAGTCCCCAGCGTGTCCAGGATCAGCGGCCCGAGCACGACGAGGAAGGCCAGCGCCAACAGCGCAATCGACCCCACCAGCACCAGCCCCAGCGACTGGAGCCGCAGCAGCCACCAAGGTCTCTTCTCGACGAGGCCGTAGGCGCGATTGAGCCCGACTCGAAGCGCTTCGATCGCGCTCGAAGCGAAATAGAACGAGAAGACTGCGCCGAAGGTGAGCAATCCGCCACTGCGGGGAGTCGTTAGAACTCGCTCCACCTCGTCGGCGATTGGGCGCGCCACAACCTCCGGCCACTCGGCAAACAGCAGCTTCGCCGCCTCCCTCGCCAGTTCGCCCGAGCCGAAGAAAAACCCGGCGAGCGCGGCGACGAAAATCAGGAACGGGAAGAGCGATGTCAACAGCGTCAGGCCGATATAGCTGGCGATCGCCCAGCCGTCGTCGGCAGCGAATTTCTCCGCGGCGTTCCAAATAATTCTGAAGACTGCGCCCACCCTCGCCTCGAGCGTTCCCCCGCCAACGGCCATTTTGGCCCGGCGCTGGGCCGAGCGCCACCCGGGAGCCTGAGATTTCTCGTCGGGCGGCGCGAAAAAGACGCATTGCAACGAGGAATATGGCGACGCATGCTGCGGCGCAGCAACGGCGCCCTATCGAAGGAGAGACGCCCCGTGACGCTCGACGACCTTGCCCGCCAAGCCCAGTTCGCAGCCGAGGGGCTGATGGATTGCGCGCTTACCGCCGTGCGCGAACGGGTGAGCGAGAACGGCAAGCTCAGCGCCGCGAGGATCGAGGCCGAACAGCACGCCGCTCATGGCCTGGCGTGGCTCGCGACCTATGTCGAAGCGGTCAAGGAAATGGCGGCCTATGCGGCGCGCATGCGCGAAGAGGGCCGCTTCGGCCAGACCGAGGAGATGCTCACGCGGGTGGGCTTGGGCGAATATCTCGCCCAACTCTTCGGCGGCATCCCGATGAACCAGGGCGAAATCGTGCGGCCCGCGGACTTTGGCCTCGGCCCGGACGAGATTGCGCCGTTCCGCACCGAAGTTGTCGAGGGCCTGATCGCCTCCGGCAACACCCGCGAAAACCGCGCCGCCCTCGCTGCGCTCATCGGCGAAGCACGCGAAGGCGCAATCGGCGACCCTGGCCTCGACGAGACCTTCGAGGCCATTCGCGGCGAGATGCGCCGCTTCGCCGACGCCGAGGTCGCGCCCCACGCCCAAGGCTGGCACCGCGCCAACGCCTATATCCCGCTCGAGGTCATCGCCGGCCTTTCGGATATGGGCGTGTTCGGCCTCACCATCCCCGAGGCCTATGGCGGGATGGGGCTCGGCAAGGTCGCGATGTGCGTGGTGTCGGAGGAGCTGTCGCGCGGGTATATCGGCGTCGGCTCGCTCGGCACCCGATCCGAAATCGCCGCCGAACTCATCCTCGTCGGCGGCACCGAGGCGCAGAAGCAGAAATACCTGCCCAGGATCGCGAGCGGCGAGATCCTGCCGACCGCCGTCTTCACCGAGCCCAACACCGGCTCCGACCTCGCGTCCTTGCGCACCCGCGCGGTGCGCGAAGGCGACGAATACCTGGTCAGCGGCGCCAAGACCTGGATCACCCATCCCGTCCGCGCCGACCTGATGACGCTGCTCGTGCGCACCAATCCGGGCGAGAAAGGCTATCGGGGCCTCTCGATGTTCCTGGCCGAGAAGCCGCGCGGCACCGACGCCGATCCGTTCCCGGCCAAGGGCATGTCGGGCGGCGAAATCGAGGTGCTCGGCTATCGCGGCATGAAGGAATACGAAATCGCCTTCGACGGCTTCCGCCTGCCGGCCGAGGCGCTGCTCGGCGGCGAGGAAGGCCAGGGCTTCAAGCAATTGATGGAGACCTTCGAATCGGCGCGCATCCAGACGGCGGCGCGCGCCGTGGGAGTAGCTCAGTGCGCCTTCGAGCTTGGCCTGCGCTACGCCCGCGAGCGGGCGCAGTTCGGCAAGACGATCATCCATTTCCCCCGCGTCGCCGACAAGCTGGCGCTGATGGCGGCCGAGATCCACATCGCCCGCCAGATCACCTATTTCGCCGGCCGGGCCAAGGACGAAGGCCGGCGCTGCGACCTCGAGGCGGGGATGGCGAAGCTGCTCGCCGCCCGCGTCGCCTGGACGGCGGCCGACAACGCGCTCCAGATCCACGGCGGCAACGGCTTCGCGCTCGAATATCCGATCTCGCGGGTCCTGTGCGATGCGCGGATTCTCAACATTTTCGAGGGCGCGGCGGAGATCCAGGCGCAGGTGATCGCCCGGCGGCTCTTGGAGGGCGGGAATTAGGGCGGAAGCGCTTGACGCAAACGTCGTGGCCGCATAACGCGCGTTAGCTTCCCACGACAAAGGTCAATGGCGTGTCCGGCAGCGTCTTCATCAGTTATCGGCGGGAGGATTCCGGGGCCTGGGCGGATCGGATTCGCAACCGGCTGCGGAGCTTCGAATGGAGGAGCGCGCGGCGCCCTGCTGAATTGAGCGCGAGACGGTCGCATGGTAGGGATCGAACCCGCCAACGGCGCGGTCCACAGGGAGGGCAATCGATGAAGAAATTCATGATTTTCTATATGGCCGATCCGGCTGCGTTCGAGACAATGATGCAGAACTCCACCCCGGAGACGCGGAAGAAGGGGATGGAGGCGTGGATGCATTGGATGACCGCACATAAGGGGTCCATCGTCGACGGCGGGGCGCCATTGGGGAAAACCAGGCGGGTCGACGCGAAGGGCGCCAAAGACGTGAAAAACGGCATTGGCGGCTATTCGGTCGTCCAGGCCGATTCCCATGACGCGGCAGCCAAGCTGTTCAGCAAAGAGCATCCCCATCTTCAGATGCCCGGCGCGTGGGTGGAAATCGTCGAGATCATGCCGATGCCGGGAATGTAAGGTCCGCCGTCGCGAAGCTTGCGCTCAGCCGACGTCCTCGCGCGTGACCCCTTCGGCCTCCAGCGCGAAATCCGGCCCGTAGGCCGACGCAGGCGTCTGATATCCCGCCGGCGCGAGGCCGTTCAGCGCCTTCCGCGCCGCCCCGAGCGCGGCCGCCGTCGTCCAATCGACGCCCGCCTCCGGCCCATGCAACCTGGCGGTCGCGCTGCGGCCCTCTTCGTCCGCGACCTCCCCCCAGACATGGGTCGAAGTCCTGGCGCGCAACGCGGGGATTGGTCCGGGGCGGACGCCCATCAGCAGCAGATTGCGCACCGGCCCCCATTCCACTGCCGGCGCGATGGCTCGCGCGAAGGCGAGCTGGCGCCTGAGCGCCGGCGGGGCGGCGATGTAAACCTCGATGTTGGGAATGCCGGTGCTATAGAAGGCGGTGAACGCGTCGCCCCACGGAATCGGCGCCGCTTCGACCGGCCCTTGGCCGAAATCGACCGAAATCGCCGGCCGCCGATCCGCTCGGACCAGCCTGCCGTTGCGGCGAACCCGATCGCCGTAATTCATAAGTTCGATCGCCGTCCGCTGCGTCCCAGGAGGGAGGCCCGCCGGCCCGATTGACTGAAACGCAAGCCTCAAGCGGGTCGCCGACGGCAGCCGCCGCTTGAGGTGCAGCGCCAGGCAATCGGTCGCGGCGACGTCGAAGCCGACGCCGGGAAGCAGCATGACGCC
>JBAUXQ010000858.1:0-3069 GCA_049584355.1 Roseiarcus sp.
CTTCAGGCCCAAGCCAAGTAGGCTCTGGCGAAGCGCTCGCGCCGGCCGGCATCGACCATGCCGGCCGACGCGAGGCGATGAGCCAGAGACGCTCGGGCGATGCTCAGAAGCAAGCGGAGCGAGAACACGACCGCCGCCATCCTGATGGCGCCCTTCGTCGTCATCTACGGCGTGCTGTTCGTCTATCCGACCGTCAAGATGGTGCAGCTGAGCCTCACCGACGCGCCCCTCATCGGGGCGGGGAAGTGGGTCGGCCTCGACAACTACTATCGGCTCGCTTCTGACCGCCTGTTTTCGGTCGCCGTCTGGAACACCGTCTATTTCGTCATCCTCTCGGTCGTCCCCAGCACGCTCGTGGCTATGCTAGTGGCGCTCGGCGTTAACCGCCTGAAGGGCTGGACGCAGAGCGTCGTTCTGGCCGCCTTTTTCCTGCCCTATATCCTGCCGGTCTCGGTCGTCTTCCGCATCTGGAGCTGGATGTTCGACAAGGATTTCGGCATCGCCCAGAATGCCGTCCAATTGTTCAACAACGGGCAGCATCTCTCGATCTTCCGCACCATTCCGCTGTTCATGCCGGCGGTCGCTTTCGTCACCATCTGGTGGCTGCTCGGATTCAACGTCCTGCTGTTCATCGCCGGCCTGCGTAACATCTCGACCGAGATCTACGAGGCCGCCGGCCTCGACGGCGCTGGCCGCTGGCTACAGTTCACCCGCATCACTTGGCCGCTCATCTGGCCGGTGACGGTCCTGGTGTTCACGATCCAGCTCATTCTTCAGCTCAAGATCTTCGATCAGGTCTATCTGTTCGCCAACGGCGGCAGGGTCGGCGCCACGATGGTCATGGTCCAGTACATATACCTAGCGGCCTTTCAGGTGAACAAGGGAGGTCTCGCCGCCGCCGCGGCGGTCGTCCTCTTCGTGCTCATCGTCGTTCTGTCGGTGCTGCAGTTTCAGCTGCTCAAGGCGCGAGGCGCGCGATGAGCGCTTCTGTCGAGAGGGGCGCCGATCTCATCACGCCGCTTGCCTCCCGCCGGCTCGCCCGCCTGCGCCGTTTCGATCTCGTCGGCCTCGCCGTCACCCTCATCACCCTCGCCGCCGCCGTCCTGTGGGCGTTCCCGCTCTACTGGGGATTGGTGACGACGTTTAAGCCAGAGTATGAAATCGTACGGCCTGGCGTGCAGCTGTGGCCGGAGCACTTCACGCTGGAAAACTACCTTCACGTCCTGCTGCAGACGAAGATCGGCCTCTGGTATGTGAACTCGCTCATCACCTCGGGCGCGGTCACAATCATCGTCGTGATGATGTCCGCCGGCGCGGGCTACGCGATCTCGCAGCTCGACTTTCCCGGCCGGCGGTTCTTCTGGTGGATGATCCTGGCGAGCTTCATGGTTCCGGTCTCGGCGCTGATCGTCAACCATTTCATCCTGATGAGCCAGTTCCGGCTCATCAACACCCTCGCCGGCGTGGTCGGCCCGCAGCTCGTCTATGGTCCTGTCACCGTCATCATCTACAAGCAGTTCTTCGATTCCGTGCCGAAGGATTTCCGCGAGGCGGCGGTGATGGACGGCTCCAGTGAGCTCCAGCTTCTCTTCCGCATCTATCTGCCGATGAACTGGGGCGTCACCACCGCGCTCGCGATCATCACCTTCATCGGCGCCTGGAACCAGTTCCTGTGGCCGTTCCTCGCGATCAGCTCCGAGGACAAGATGAACATCACCGTCGGCATCACGCAGGTCCACGACGCCTTCGGCGTGAGTTACGGACGCGACCTTGCCGTCGCCATGCTCGCCGCCATGCCGGTCGCTGTGATCTATCTGATCTTCCAGCGCCGGGTGACCCAGGCGATCATGCTCTCGGCAGGGATCAAGGGGTGAGCGCTGTGGCCGCAAAAAACGGGGAAGCCGCCGCGCCGCATGTCGAGTTGAGGCGCGTGACCAAGCGCTATGGCGCGGTCACCGCGATCAGCGACCTGAGCCTAACCGTAGACAAAGGTTCGTTCACCGCTCTCCTCGGCCCGTCGGGCTGCGGCAAATCAACCCTGCTCAGAATGATCGCAGGCCTCGAACCGATAACCGCCGGCCAATGCTTCATCGACAACCTCGACGTGACCGACGTCCCACCGGCGCAGCGGCGCATCGCCATGGTGTTTCAGTCCTACGCCCTCTACCCCCACATGACAGTCAGGCAGAACATCGCCTTCTCGCTCTCCGTGGCCGGCCAGCCGAGAAAGGTTCAGAACGAGCGTGCGCAGGAAGTCGCCCGCATCCTGCAGCTCGAGCCTTATCTCGATCGCCGCCCGGCCGAGCTTTCGGGCGGCCAGCGTCAGCGGGTGGCGATCGGCCGGGCGCTGGTGCGCAAGCCCGAAGTGTTCCTGTTCGACGAGCCTTTGTCCAATCTCGACGCCAAGCTCAGGGTGCAAATGCGCCTCGAACTGGCCAAGCTCCACGCCGATCTCGGCACGACGATGATCTATGTGACGCATGACCAGACGGAGGCGATGACTCTCGCCGACAAGATCGTCGTGCTCGACAAGGGAGTGATTTCGCAGGTCGGCTCGCCGCTTGAGCTTTATAACGCGCCGGCGAACAAGTTCGTCGCCTCCTTCATCGGTTCGCCGAGCATGAATTTCTTTCCCGTCGACATAGCCGCGATCAACGGCCGAACGGCGAGCGTGGTCCTGCCGGGCGGGCGAACGGTCGAGATCGGCATTGCCGCCGGCGCCGGCGCCCGTTCGGCCGAACTCGGCGTGCGGCCTGAGCATCTGACGGTCGTCGATCCGAAGGATCCGGCCGCGGCCTTCGCCGGCGCGGTCGCAATCATCGAGCACCTCGGCAATTCGACCATCCTCTACGTCGAAACGGCGGTCGGACAGCTGATCGTCGAGGGCGAGGGCGACCTCGACGCGAAATCAGGCCAGACGGTCGGCCTCAGGCTCAACCAGAGCCACGCGCGTCTCTTCGGGGCGACGGGGGCGACGCTCTGACCTCGGCGCCGGCGACGACGTGCGCGGAGCGCTCAGGCCTCGGTCGTGAGCCGGAGCACGATGTCCTGATCGTAATTGCCGAACCC
>JBAUXQ010000859.1:0-6801 GCA_049584355.1 Roseiarcus sp.
GCTTTCCAGGCAGGCCAACTCGAAGCGCGTGAGGCCTTTCGCCGTCGGCGGCTCGCTCGATCCGTCGAGCGCCTTGACGCGCTCGAACGAGATCCCGTTCAATTGACCGCGCATGTGCGCGAGGCGATCGGGGTTGCGATCGAGGTTGATGAGATAGACCTTCATCCGCGGATGCCCGGCGCTTCTCGCCTCGTCTCGCTCGGCGTCGAGCGCTTGCGACGTCGCTTGAGGCGCAGCGCTCACACCTTCATCTGCGCTCCGAGTTCGACGACTCGGTCGGAGGGCAAATTGAAGAAGTCCGGCGCGCTCGCCGCCTGCTTGGTCATGGCGATGAACAGCTTGTCCTGCCACAGGGGCATACCGGAATTGGGCGCGGTCTTCAGCGTGCGGCGCCCGAGGAAGAACGAGGTGGTCATGATGTCGAACTTGAGCCCGGCCTTTCGCATCGCCGCCAACGCCCGGGGGATATGCGGCTGCTCCATATAGCCGAAATGCAGCGTGACCAGCATGAAATCGGGCGACAGGCTGGTCTTCTCATAGCGGCTGGAGGCGGCGACGCGCGGGGTCGTCTCGGTGCGGACGTTCAAAAGGACGACGCGCTCGTGCAGCACCTTGTTGTGCTTGAGGTTGTGCATGAGCGAGGATGGCGCGGAGGTTGGATCGTTGGTGAGGAAGACCGCCGTCCCGGGAACCCGGACCGGTTTCGATTTCTCGAGCATCTTGATCAGGTCGAGCGTCGGGATCGAATCCCGATGAGTGCGGATCATGAGGATCTGGCTGCCGCGCGACCAGGTCCACATCACGACGAACATCGCGGTTCCGAGCGTGAGCGGCACCCATCCGCCGTCCACGACTTTGTAAAGATTGGCGATGAAGAAGCCGATGTCGATCGACAGGAATGCGCCGGTGAGGGTCAGCGCCGCCCAGAGCGGCCATCGCCACAGCTTCCAGACCACAAAGAACGCGAGCGCGGTCGTCGCCACCATGGTGCCCGAAACTGCGATACCGTAGGCATTGGCCAGGGCGTCGGACGAGCGGAAGAGCAGCACCAGCCCCAGAACCCCGAGCAGCAGCACCCGGTTGACGCGCGGGATGAAAATCTGCCCCTCCTGGGTCGGGGAGGTATGGACGATTTCGAGGCGCGGCAGCAATCCGAGCTGGATCGCCTGGCTGGCCAGCGAAAAGGCGCCGGTGATAACCGCCTGGCTGGCGATCACCGTGGCCGCCGTCGACAGCAGGATGAGCGGGACCAGGCCCCAGCCCGGAGCGAGGAGATAGAAGGGGTTGGCGACCGTCTTGGGGTCGTTGAGAATCAGCGCTCCCTGGCCGAGATAGTTGCACACCAGCGCCGGCAGAACGAGGAACAGCCAGGCCGCCTGGATCGGCCGCCGCCCGAAATGGCCCATGTCGGCGTAAAGCGCTTCCGCTCCGGTCACTGCGAGAAAGACGGCGCCGAGCACGATGAACCCGGTCGCGCCATGGGCATGGATGAAGCCAAGGCCGGGCAACGGGCTCAAAGCCCCCAAAATGCTCCATGCCGACGCGATATGCACGACACCGAGCACGGCGTTGACGGCGAAGAAGATCACCATGATCGGGCTGAAGAAGGCCGCGACCCTGGCCGTCCCCCGGCTTTGGGCGCCGAAAAGAACGACAAGGATGACGATCGTCGCCGGCAGGATGTACGGCGCGAGGTTGACGTCGACCTGTTTCAGCCCTTCGAGCGCCGACAGAACGGAAATCGCCGGCGTGATCATGGCGTCGCCCGAGAACAGCGCCGATCCGACCACCCCGAGGAAGAAGGCCAGCGTCGTCTTCTGTCCGAGCGCGCGTTGCGCGAGCGCTTTGAGCGACAGGATGCCGCCTTCGCCCTTGTTGTCGGCCAGCATCAGGAACAGCACATATTTTCCGGTGACGACGATCAGGAGCGCCCAGATGATGAGCGAGACGACGCCGATCACCTCGGCTGGTCCGAGCGCGGAGCCCTTGAACTGGCCGAGCGCGGTCTGCAGCGCGTAGAGGGGGCTGGTGCCGATGTCGCCGAACACGACGCCGATCGAGCCGAGCGCGAGAACCCAGAAATGCCCCGACGAATGGGCGAGGCCCTCGCCGTCACCGCTCAAGGTTGCGGGCGGAAGGGCGTCCTTCGAAAGTGGGTGGGACATGCGAAAAGGAGGATCCCGCGGTCGCCGGCTGCCGCCGGGCCTTCAAAACGGCGCGTGTCTATACTCTCTCATACCAGGAACGGGAAGGGCTATATTTTCGTTCCCTGATTTAACTCTCGGCGCAAGCAGCGATAGGAACGCCGCGCGTCTAGGCGGCCGTTCGCGTGACGTGCTCCGCGATCAGCCGCGCCACCGCGGCTGGCTTCTCCACATTCGACAGATGGCCCGCGCCTTCGATGATCTCAAACCGCGAGCCTTTGATCAACCCCGCAGTTTGTCGCACCAGAGCCACGGGGGTGGAGCCGTCCTGGTCGCCGACGAGGCAAAGGGTCGGCGCCTCGATCGCGCCGGCGTAGGGCCGAAGGTCGGCGCGCTTCAAGGCGCCGCAGGCGGCGAGATAGCCCTGCTTGGGGGTCCGGGTCAGCATGGCGCGGACGCCGGCGAATTCCGCCGCCCGGGCGGCGCGGAAATAGGCCGTGAACCAGCGCTCGAGCACCGAGCCGGCGATCGATTCGATGCCGCCGCGCTCGACGGCGGCGATGCGCTCGTCCCAGGATTCGTCGGTTCCGATCTTCGCGGCAGTGGCGCAGAGCACGAGCGCGGCGACGAGCTCCGGGCGCTGGCGAGCGAGCTCCTGGGCGATGACGCCGCCGATCGACATGCCCACGATTGCGGCCCGGCCAATGCCGAGGACGTCGAGGAGCGCGGCAAGGTCAGCCGCATAATCGGCCATCTCAGTGCGGTCCGGCCCGGATTCGGAAAGGCCGTGCCCGCGCTTGTCATAAGCGACGACGCGGAAGTCGGGCTTCAGGATCGAGGCGACTTCGGACCAGACGCGGAGGTCGCAGCCGAGCGGGTTGATGAAGACGAGCGGCGGCAGCGCTTCCGGGCCCTCGGCGAGGTAATGGATCACGAGGCCGTTCGCTTTGACGAATCTCATCCCGGAGGATCCCCCGATCCGCCCGTTCCGGGACTCGCGCGCCCGGGCGCCTTCGAGCCGCCGCGGCTCGCGTCGCGGAAGAAGGTCCACCAATACCAGATGAGGGCGATCGGCGCGCCGACGTCGATAAGAGTGTCGAGGCCGGGAATCGGGGTTGCGGGAATGACCAGCATCCCGGCCGCCGCGGTCGCGCCGACCCGATAGCTCAGCGCCACCATGATCCGCTTCAGCGGATTGTCGTTCGGCATGCGGGAGATGATAACGAGAAGCGCCGCGAGCACCACGCTCATCGCGACGACGAAAACGAGCAGGTCGCGGACGATCCGTTCGATCGCGGACAACGCCTCCATGCCACCCTCCATGCCCCGCGTCATAACGACCGCCGGCGGCGTCGAGGTCAAGGACGCCTGCCCTCAGCCGGAAGGCGGCCGCCGTTTCATGTGAAACGGGACGGGGGTCGTGGGTTCGGCTCGGCGCCCAAATCATCCAAGCAAGACCAAACCCGGGCAAGCGCGTAAGCGAACATATAGCACAGATTTTCTGATTTTTGGAAAACCAATTGCGCAATTTTCTGTTCGTCTACCGTTGGGTTCAAGGCGTTCGCAGACCTTTGATCTCCGTCCGCAGCAGCCTCTCGATCACGTCGTCGACCGTCACGCCGGCCGCCATGAGGCCGTCGATCGCCAGCGTGGTCAGGCCATGCACGGCCGACCAGAACACGTGGGCGGCGAGGATCTGATCCTTCGGGCTGTCGGCCGGGACGGCGAAAGCTCCGGAACGGGCTCCGCGCTGAATGACGTCTTCCAGCACCGCTCTGGCCCCGGCGCCGGCCGATCTGGCGATCATCGGGCGATCGCCGGGACCGACATCGGCGAGCGCTGAACCGAACATAAGCCGGTAAAGCGCGGGGTTTTCGAGTCCAAGGCGCACATAGGTTCGGCCGATCACGGCGACGAGCGCTTCCGGGTCCTCGATCCCGGCCATGGCGCGCAGCATGCCGTCGCGCAATCTTTCGAAGCCGACGACGGCGACGGCGGCGAGAAGATCCTGCTTCTCGGGAAAGTGATTGTAGGGCGCCTGGTGGCTCACCCCGGCGCGGCGCGCGACTTCCCTGAGCGAGAAGGCCCAATCCTGCTCCTCGGTGACCAGTTCGAGCGCGGTGTCGATCAGGGCGCGGCGGAGGTCGCCGTGATGATAGGGCGGCGGATCGGCGCGGCGAATTTTTTTCTGCAAGACGGGCCTCCTGATATTGACAGTGCCTACATTATGATATAGTCACTGTCTACATTGGCGGATCGAAATGTCAATCCGCCGAACGGCGATCAATCCCGATCGGCGGAAAAAAGGGAGCCAAGACCATGCTAGCGATGACAAAACCACAATCGTCGACAAGCGTCAGGGACCGGATCGCGCCCGAAGAATGGGAGCAGCGCGTCGCGCTGGCGGCGGCCTATCGGCTGGTCGCGCATTTCCACTGGGACGATCTCATCTTCACCCATCTGTCGGCCCGGGTACCGGGTCCCGAGCATCATTTCCTCATCAATCCCTACGGCATGACCTTCGACGAGGTGACGGCTTCCAGCCTGGTCAAGGTGGACCTCGGCGGCAAGAAGGTCATGAATTCGCCCTATGACATCAATCCGGCGGGCTTCCTGATTCACAGCGCCATCCATGCCGCGCGCAACGACGCAAAGTGCGTGCTCCACGTCCACAGCGTGAACGGCGTGGCTGTCTCGGCTCAGAAGGGCGGCCTTTTGCCGATTTCCCAGCAGTCGATCTTCGTCCTCTCGTCGCTCGCCTACCACGATTATGAAGGGGTGGCGTTGCGCGACGACGAGAAGCCGCGGCTCGTGCGGGACCTCGGCGCGAACCATTACTTCATGCTTCGCAATCACGGATTGATCACCGTAGCCGACAACGTGCCCGACGCCTTCCTGCTGCTGTACACATTCGAAGCGGCCTGCATGATTCAGGTACGCGCGCAAGCCGGCGGGGGCGAGCTCGTTCCGGTTGATCCGGGAATCATCGCGACCGGACAGCAGCAGGCCGAAACCGTCACCAAGGAAGCGGGCGGAAAGCTCGCCTGGCCGGCGCTCTTGCGCAAGCTCGACCGGATCGACCCTTCGTACCGGAACTAAGTGGACCGCACGCAACAATGCCGGCGGTCGAGCGCGAGCCCAACCCTGCGAGACTCAGGCTTGGGCGCAAATGTTGGCGCCACGGCAAAGATTTTCCCGTAGCGCCCCAGTCTGGGCATGGGCCGTCGCGCAAGGGGCGACCATTTGCGACAGCTCGGTGGAGGAAACGGGGAGATCAATGATCACGCCGGCATTCATTTTCACGGTCTTCATGCTGACCTTGGGGCCGATCAAGGTCGCCCCGGCTTTCTTCGCGATGACCCAGGGTCAAACGCCGGAAGCTCTGCGAGGTCTTGCGCTAAGAGGAACGCTCGCGGCGACCGCCGTTTCCCTCGTGATGGCTTTGGCCATGGCCAGCCTCGTCGCCTCTTGGCGGGTCTCGCCGGACGACCTGCGCATTGCCGGAGGCATTCTCCTGTTCCTCGCCTCGCGCGAGATCATCGGACAGTTCAACCGCCCGGCGGGGGCGCCGCCCGCAGCGCCGCCCAGGCATCCGGCCGTGACGCCGCTGGCTATTCCGACCATCGTCACACCCTGGGGCGTCGCTGCGATTTTGATTTTTGTCGAACTCGCCAATGGCGATTCGAAGCTGTTGCCGACGGTGATCGGAATATTGCTTCTGGTGATGCTATTGAACCTGATCGGAATGCTTCTGGCGCGGCGAATTATCGCCGTTGTCGACATCGTGACATTTCAAGTCGTGGGCTGGATCTTCGCCGTTCTGCAGGCCGGCTTCGCGGTGGATGCGGTGGTCACCTCGCTGCGCAATCTGGCTCTGCTCCGCTCCTGAGAAAAGAGTCGAGCAAGTCGAGAAACTCATGGATCTCTACGAGAGGACCTCATCGCCTATGACATGTGGGGCCGATGGTCCCGGCCATAGGGCGGACGCCCTGTGGCTCATAATGACGTCGCGATTCCCTTCACGCCGTGCTCGCGGCCTTCCTGCCCAGCGCCGCTTGCGCGGCGGCGAGCCGGGCGATGGGGATGCGGAAGGGGGAGCAGGAAACGTAGTCGAGACGCGCCCCTTCGCAGAAGGCGATCGAGGCCGGGTCGCCGCCGTGTTCGCCGCAGACGCCGAGCTTGATGTCGGGGCGCGTCGCCCTGCCGCGTTCGCAGGCGATGGTGATCAGTTCGCCGACCCCTTCGGTGTCCAGAGTCACGAACGGATCGGTCCTCAAGAGCCCCTTGACGGTGTATGCGCCGAGGAATGACGCCGCGTCGTCGCGCGAGACGCCGAGCGTGGTCTGGGTGAGGTCGTTGGTGCCGAACGAGAAGAACTCGGCGCTCTTGGCGATGTCGCCCGCGCGCAGCGCCGCGCGCGGAAGTTCGATCATCGTGCCGACGTGATAGGGAACCCTGACGCCGGTCTCCTTGGCGACCGCCTCGGCCATGGCGTCGATGATCGCCTTGACCGCATCGAGCTCGGGGCGCCCGATGACCAGCGGCACCATGATTTCCGCCGTCACCGGCGCTCCGGTTTTTCGCCCCGCCTGGACCGCGCCCTCGAAGATCGCGCGCGCCTGCATCTCGGCGATCTCGGGATAGCGGATCGCGAGGC
>JBAUXQ010000860.1:0-3773 GCA_049584355.1 Roseiarcus sp.
GGCTCAAGCGCGGCGTCTTTCGATCCGTCGCCGACCTGCAAGCCGCCATCAACCGCTTCCTTGAAGAGCACAATCAGCAATCGCAGCCCTTCACATGGACCGCCGATCCAGACAAAATCATCGCCGCCGTCAGGCGTGGGCACCAAATGTTAGTTTCGATCCACTAGTCAACAGGTGGTGACAGAATTAAAGGAGAACAACCAATAGGAGGCCAATACCCGATCGTCTGTCGGGCCATCTGCTCAAGGCGCTCTGCTATACGCCTTCCATTGCATCAAGATATTGTAACGATCGGAGTCCTCATGCTGTGCTGCCCCGTACCGCGCGGACGATCCAGATCAACAAACACGCGCCGATGAACCCGCAAATCAGGTAGCCGATCCATCCGCCTAGAACGATGCCAAAGAAGCTTAAAATGGCGCTGGCAATCGCAGCTCCGACGATGCCGAGCACGATATTCATCAGCAATCCCTCGTTACTCTTCATGAATCGTTCAGCCAGCCAGCCTGCAATCCCGCCGATGATAATGGCGGCGATCCAACCAATTTCTTGGTCTACCATGGTCGTCTCCTTGTGAAGGGTGCACCCCCCGGCATCCTGGAAAATAGCGGGGAATCGTCTTGGCGTCGATCAGCCCTGCCAGATACTCGATGACGCGATTTTGCTGGGTGCTTCGTGCCTACGCGAGCGCCTCCCCAAGCACTTACAGGCTGAAGCCCCAGGCGGCGACAGCCGTTCAGAGGGGCGCTCTTATGTGCTCTAATGACAGTAATGGTAGTGAACGTAGCCGTATCGGTCGTGGTAGTGGCAGCGATAGCCAGGACCGCCGAGCACAGAGCCTGGCCGAGTCGCCACCGCGCCTACCGCGCCGCCGACCACTGCTCCGACTGGACCGCCGATCGCGGCACCCGCGACGACGCCGCCGGCCGTACCCACAGTCTGGGTTGGAGTGGCGCAAGCGCCAAGCGCAAGGCACCCCAACGCAACAAAAGCGATTTTGTTCATACCGTAATCCTCCCCGTCCACATTGACAATCGATAACACAAAAAAGCGGCCTTTGTTCCGCAATAATCTTAGTCGAAATGCCTCATGTTTTGAGGGAACTTTGCATTGACAGACGCGCTTATTCGATCCACCCATTCACCATCCTGTCTGGACGATCAACGATGGCGTGGATCTGCGCCGTTCGACTGTGGACTTTGATTCAGATTTGGACCTTGGCTCGAAATCAGCCGCCAGGTGGACGATACGCGAAGGGTTTCTCCAAGGCTGCATCGAATTCGCTCGTCGTCAGCAATTCGATCGTGCGGTATTCCGAGAAAGCTCCAGTGGAATAGGCAAGCGCCGAAATTGCCCCGGCTGTCGCGGCGCTTGCAAGGCAATAATCTCCACGCCGTGGTATTCGCCATTCGGTATCCAATAGAGCGCTTCGCTCGTTCCCCCGACGCTTTCATAAGCCCTTTTCCCAGCGGCTTCGCGTGCCGCTGCCTTCTCCTTCATGAGACCTTTGGCCCCGGCTTCGCTATATTTGAAGAGGGCAAGATACCTCGGCATCGAGTCGCTCCCGCTTGCTTTTCCGGACCTCGATTCGAGGTTCAGCACCAAACAAAAAGGACGAGGGAGCCAGAAGCTCTCCTCGCCCGTGAGGATCACGCCCAAATAGAGTCTGTGGTTTTACCTTCGGGACTCACCGTCCCCGCATCCCCAGGTTGAACTTCGGAGATCCCCGGGACCATTGAGCGCTTGTCTGGTCTAGCCTCTGCCTCGCGCTCGTTGATGACAGAAACTAAGCTGCCGCCTGACGACGAAAGTCAATACTACCGGCCATGACTAGGCCATAATTTCGGTTTCTGTGGCAAAATTGCAACGGTTGTGTGACAGGTCCGGACTAGCGTCTCTAGGTCAAGCTGCTTGCGATGGACGTAGCGCCGCATCGACCTGGTGCTCTCGCGAATCGCGGATGGCTGGAACCGATTTCCTATCCCCGTTTGACAGCTTTCTTCAATTTCAAATATCTTGAGAAACTAGAGACGAAAAGGAGCCGGGGGAATCAATGAGGCTCACCAATGAACCATCACGAGAGACGCACAGAGAGAGAGCGTATTCGTATCCATGCCCAGACTAAACATGAACAACTCAAAGCTGAGGCAATTGATATTCTCATTGACGCGCTACACAGGCAAACGCGCGGTGGCGCAACGGTATCGTTTGATCACAATCTGGCTTTGAAGATCGAAAAGCTCATCATTGGCAACATGCGACGGGAAAAAATAATTGCACTGGCGAGCACCGGGATCCACAAGCCGCGACTTTAGCCGCGACAGCGGAGAGTTTGGTCGCGTGTGCAAACCAGCGTTTCGAGATCACGCGCTTGCGATAGACGCAGCGGGCATCTAGGGGAAGAAATCTGACTCTTAGTCGCCGCGCGGAATTTGACCGGTTTCGACGTGAAGCGGACATTGCAGACTATGCTAGGACCCGTCATCCTCCGAAGTCTGTCGGCAACGCGCCAAAATGACGACTCCGTCTTGAAAAAAGTCGCCAGTGGCGGCAATCTCGACGTTGCCAACGCTCCCATTTGGAGAGCCTCGGGTTAGGTTGGCGAACTTGCGGTCGGAATTGCCGCCCGCAACGCAAGGCCCGCAACGCAAGGGAGGACTCACATGCCGACGTTCATGTTGTCCCTAAATTGGACCGATCAGGGTATCCGCGCGGTCAAGGAATCCCCGAAACGCGCACAGGCCGGCCGCGAACTCGCAAAGAAGGTCGGGGTTGAAATTAAGCAGCTTTTCCTGACATCTGGCGACGCCGACATTGTACTTATCGTCGATGCGCCGGACGGCGACAACGTCGCCAAATTTGCGCTGTTGCTTGGTTCGCTTGGCAGTGTACGCACTCGCATGACCAGACTTTGGCCCGAAGCGGAGTATCAAAAGCTCATCTCCGAACTGCCTTAGCAACCGGCGCGCCTAGAAGGGCGTCCACGGGCTCCCACGGCCTTCAGCGGGACGAATGCAAGAGGCCGCCCCGAACGACGGCCCTCGGTAGTGCATCCAGTTTGAAATCGGGTAGTGGGCCGGTTTGAATCGCGTGGGCGCTTTGGGGTCTTGGTCATTCCCTATTCTGCCAGTGGCGTACAAATTTCGACATGGCTTTGTCAGCGTGTTCCTGCGCTTCGCGTCGAGTCGCATAGGACTCTGGCGATCGAAGATGAATTTGAATGCCCTCGCAGATCGTCCAGCGGTATCGGCGATCCCGCAGTGGGTCTGCCTCGACCCTTATTGTGAACTGATGAGCCTCTTTGAGCATGATCGCAAATATGGGGCGCGTTTGGCTGGGGTGCTAGGGAAAATTCGTCCGACGCAGTAGGTTTGGCCGGCATGGCGAGCGGCGGACGCCGCCAGCGCGCCTAACTAAGCCCCGCGTCGCGTTCTTCCCGTCTCGACGCGGGGCTTTTTGGTGGCCCGGAACAATTCAGCGTGGAGGCCTGTTTGACCGTTAGCCCGCCCGAGCACGGCGGCGCTAAGATTGCCCCGCGGCCTCACCCTTGTCCTCCACATGCCGCGGGGCTTTTTCTTGGGCCCAGAGACCCTCACCTGCAGCTAAAGTCGACGCGGAGGGCATATGGCCCTCCCTCCCCCGCCCTCTGAGGCCATCAGGCGGCCGTCCTGTCGCCGCTCTGGCGTCACAATGAGGCGCCACGCTGACTGTGGACGCGCCTGATTACTTGCCCCCCAGCCCGGGCGCGCCATTCAGGCCCCGCGGTCGAGCCC
>JBAUXQ010000861.1:0-3739 GCA_049584355.1 Roseiarcus sp.
TAGCTCTGCGAGATCTGGTCGCGTTCTGGCAGCGACTGCACCATGCCGAGCGCGCGGCCGCGCGGGATGATCGTGGCCTTGTGGATCGGGGTTGAGGCCGGCATCGAGACCGAGACGAGCGCGTGACCGGCCTCGTGATAGGCGGTCAACCGCTTTTCCTCTTCCGTCATGATGAGCGTGCGCCGTTCCGCGCCCATCATGATCTTGTCCCGCGAATCCTCGAATTCCTGCCGGGTGACAACGCGTTTTCCCCGCCGGGCGGCGAGCAGCGCCGCCTCATTGACGAGATTCATCAAATCCGCGCCCGAAAACCCCGGCGTTCCGCGCGCGACCACCTTGAGGTCGACGTCGGGCCCAAGCGGGACCTTGCGCACATGCACCCTCAGGATCTTCTCGCGGCCGATGAAATCGGGGTTCGAGATCACGATCTGACGGTCGAAGCGGCCAGGCCTCAACAGCGCCGGGTCGAGCACGTCAGGCCGATTGGTCGCGGCGATGATGATGATGCCTTCGTTCTGTTCGAAGCCGTCCATCTCGACGAGCAACTGGTTGAGCGTCTGCTCGCGCTCGTCGTTGCCGCCGCCTAAGCCCGCGCCGCGATGACGCCCAACCGCGTCGATTTCATCGATGAAGATGATGCAGGGCGCGTTCTTTTTCGCCTGCTCGAACATGTCGCGCACCCGGCTCGCGCCGACGCCGACGAACATTTCGACAAAGTCGGAGCCCGAAATGGTGAAGAACGGCACGTTGGCTTCGCCCGCCACCGCCCGGGCGGTCAAGGTCTTGCCGGTGCCCGGTGGCCCGACCAGCAGCACGCCGCGCGGAATGCGTCCGCCGAGCTTCTGGAACTTTTGCGGGTCGCGCAGGAATTCGACAATCTCCTGCAGGTCTTCCTTGGCCTCGTCGACGCCGGCGACGTCCTCGAACGTGACCCGTCCCTGAGCTTCGGTCAGAAGCTTGGCTTTCGACTTGCCGAATCCCATCGCCTTGCCGGCGCCGCCCTGCATCTGCCGGGTCATGTAGATCCACAAGCCAAGGAACAAGAGAACGGGCAGCTCGCTGGAGACGATCGTGAGCAGCCAGTTGTTGCCGTCCGACGGCGGCTTGGCGGTGATCGTAACGTCCTTTTTATACAGCGTCTGCACCAAGCTGGGATCGCTCGGCGCGTAGGTCTGGAACGATCGCCCGTCCTTCATGTGACCGGAAATCTCCGGGCCGGCGATCGTGACGTCGCGAATGTTCCCGGCGTCGGCGTCAGTGAGCAATTGGCTGAAGGTGATTTCGCTCGACGGCGCTTTCTGGCCTGGGCTCTGGAACAGAGTCACCAGCGCCAGAACCAGGAGGAAAATGATCACCCACAGGGCAAAATTTCGGTAATTCGCGTTCATGGCCTTCCCGTGACGGAGGGGTCGATTAACCTATCCCCGACCCTTCCGACCCTGTCCTTCCTGCGACATTTAAGCGCGCCAGGCCGAATTGCCAAGAGAACCGCAATTGTCTCAATTTCCAGTGAAGGCTCCAATTGCAGTTTTTTGGCGGCGAGCTGCGTTCCCGAGCGGCTCGCCCGATCAGGCCGTCTTCTCCTCCTGGACGCCCAATTCCTCAATCATTGCCTTGCGCATGAGGAACTTCTGGGCCTTGCCGGTGACCGTCATCGGGAAAGAATCGACGAAGCGGACATGGCGCGGCGCCTTATAATGGGCGATCGAGGCCCGACAAAAAGCAATAACCTCGTCCTCGTTCAGGGCCCAGCCCTCGCGACGGCGAATCCAGACGCAAAGCTCCTCGCCGTACCGATGATCGGGGACCCCGAACGTCTGAACCTCGGCGACCGCCGGATGGGTGAAGAGAAACTCCTCGACCTCGCGCGGATAGATGTTCTCCCCGCCACGAATGATCATGTCCTTGAGCCGGCCGACAATATTGCAGTAACCATCAGCGTCGATTGTCGCCAGATCGCCGGTGTGCATGAACCGCGCCTCGTCGATCGCGGCCGCCGTCGCCACGGGATCGTCCCAGTAGCTGCGCATGACGCTATAGCCGCGGGTGAGCAGCTCCCCGGGAACGCCCGGCGCGACGATCCGGCCCTCCGGGTCGACAATCTTGACTTCGAGATGCGGCTGGATGCGCCCAACCGTCGAGACGCGCCGCTCCAACGGGTCGTCGTACGAGCTTTGGAAACTGACCGGGCTCGTTTCCGTCATGCCGTAAGCGATCGTCACCTCGCGCATGTGCATGAGGTCGACAACCTTTCGCATGACCTGGACCGGACACGGGGAGCCGGCCATGATTCCGGTGCGCAGGCTTCTGAGGTCGAAGCGGGCGAATTCGGGATGCTCGAGCATCGCAATGAACATCGTCGGCACGCCGTGCAGGCCGGTGCATCGCTCCGCTTGCACAGCCTCCAGAGTGGCGAGCGCGTCGAACCCTTCGGACGGGCTTACCATGCACGAGCCGTGGGTGACGCAGGCGAGATTCCCGAGCACCATGCCGAAACAGTGATAGTAGGGTACCGGAATGCACAGCCGGTCGTCCGGCGTGAGGCGCATCGCTTCGCCGATGAAAAAGCCGTTGTTGGCGATGTTGTGGTGGGTCAGCGTTGCGCCTTTCGGCGCGCCGGTGGTTCCTGAAGTGAACTGGATGTTGATTGGATCGTCGAACTGCAGCGATGCCTCGACGGCCGCGAGCTCAACCCGTTCGGCCGCGGCGGCGGGTTTGGCGACGTCGTCGAAGTTGAGCATCCCCCTCGACTTGTCGGTCCCCAGGCGGATAACGATCTCGAGCTCCGGCAGGCCTCTGGACGAGAGCTTGCCCGGCTCGGCCGCGTCGATCTCCGGGGCGCAGGCGCGCAGCGAAGCGAAATAGTCATTGTTTTTATGCCCGGGACTGAGGATCAGCGCCCGGCAGCCGGACTTCTTCATCGCGTATTCGAATTCGTGGCTACGGTAGGCGGGATTGATATTGACCAGGATCAGCCCGGCGAGCGCCGTCCCGAACTGCGCCAGAACCCACTCGCTGACGTTGGCCGACCAGATGCCGACGCGGTCGCCCTTCTTTAGTCCAAGGGCCTGCAATCCGATCGCGAGGTCCTCGGAGCGGCTGAGGAGTTCGGCATAGGTCCAGCGCACGCCCTGGTGGCGCGTGACGAGCGCCGCCCTGTCCGGTCCTTCGAGAACCACGCGGCGCAGAAGCCGGCCGATCGTCTCGCCGCCAAGCGGCGTCGAGGAGGCGCCGTGGACATAGGATTGCGCGAGTGGCGCCATTGACGTTCGCTCCCTTTTGCTCGCCCGCAGTCATCGCGAGGAGCGAAGCGACGTGGCGATCCAGAGGTCGTAGGGCGCTCCACGCTCCCCTGGATTGCTTCGCTTCGCTCGCAATGACGCGGCAGACCTCCGCCGCCTTCTATCACAATTCGCGCAGGTAGGCCCCAGGCTTCTGGCTGAGGACCCTCCAGGCGCCGATCATGCCGAACCCGACCGTGACGGCAAGCCCTCCGCCAGCGGCGGCGAGCGAACCGGCCCAGTCGAAGATGAAGTCGAACTGCATGATACGAGTGACAACCAGATAGGCGGCGAGCGCCCCCGCGCCGACGCCGAACGCGGCAGTCGAAGCGCCCAGGAGCGCATATTCGATCAGGAACATCGCAGCCAACCGTCCGCGCGTCGCGCCGAGGATTTTCAGGATGGTCGCGTCGGCGAGTCGAGCGCGCCGATTGGCCGCCAGCGCCCCGGCGAGCACC
>JBAUXQ010000862.1:0-7717 GCA_049584355.1 Roseiarcus sp.
CCGTCCGAAGGAGCATTAATGACGAAACTGAAACCGAAGGATTTCAATGCGCCCGCCATTCTGCTCGGCGGGCCGGTCGACTACGACATGTACAAGGATTTCCGGACGCAGCTCGATCGGTCTACGAAAGAAAGCCTGGTCGTCACTGAATTGTCCACACTTGGCGGCGATCCAGAAGTGGCCCGCATGATGGGTGAAGACATTCGCTTCCATAGCGAGAATTCGGCGAACTGCCGATTTGTCTTCCTAGGAAAGGCCGCGATCTACTCAGCGGGGACGACCTTCATGAGCTTTTTCGCGGTCGAGAACCGATATCTTACGCGCGGGACGCGATTGATGATTCATGAGCGGAAACTTGACAAGACGATACACATCAGCGGCCCGCTGACGATCTGCGTTGCAACGGTCAAGGCGATGTTGCACGAGATCGAAGCCTCGATCGCGATTCAGAACGAGGGTTTTGAAAATCTGATACGCGGCTCGCAGGTGATGATGGACGACGTGCTTAGCCGCGCGCCCGGCAATTGGTATATTGAAGCCAACGAAGCGAAGTCTCTCGGACTCGTGTCCGACGTTTTGTGAGAACAGAGAGGACGCGTTGAACGTTAGGTCCGGCTGGAAACTCTGCGGGCAACGGCGAACCAGCGTGCAGGACAATTCGCCGCTCTTTGAGAGCCAATTGCTCCCCTCTAATCCCTATCCTGGCAAACTCGGTGTGATGCAAGAAGACGCTGGGCGGGACGGATGAAAGGAGCGGTCATGTCTCGGTCAACGACGCTGGGATCAGGCGCGGATCCATTGGTCTGGCTGGGCCTAGCCGCCGCAATGATTTTTTTTCTGGCGACCGGCGCGGTCGCCTATTTCAATTTCCAAACTTTGAAAGCGGACAGCGCACTAGTCATCCGCACCGGTGACACGTTGACCGCATTAGAGGACGTACTTTCCACGGTGAAAGATGCCGAGACCGGCCAGCGTGGCTATCTGCTCACTGGCAAGGACAGTTACCTCGATCCGTACAACGCGGCGGTAGGGGAAATTGGGCCGCGCCTCGAGAGGCTGCAGCGACTGACGATGGACAATCCCACGCAGCAAGACCGCCTCGGAAGCCTGAAACAGCACATTGGGGCCAAGCTTGGAGAGCTCAAACAAACGATCGACCTGCGCCAAAACCAGGGACAGGCCGCGGCGCTCGCCGTGGTGCAAAGCGATCGCGGCAAGCAGGACATGGATGCAATCCGCGACCAGGTCTCCGCGATGGAGCGCGAAGAGATCGATCTGCGTGCGAAGCGGCTTTCAGAAATGGCTGACGCCTATTCGAGGGCGATCTTCAGCGGCATCATTTCTAGTCTGCTTGGAATCGGCCTCACCGGGGTCATAGGTTTCCTGATCTTGCGCGCCGAGGCCGCCCGACGGAAGGAGGACTGGCTTCAGGGGGGACGGGTGGGGCTATCAAAGGCGATACTTGGCGACCAGCCGACCGAGCAACTTGGCGACAACATTCTGGGATACCTTTGCAAATATCTAGACGCGCACGCTGGCGCCATTTTCTTAAGAGAAAGCGGCGGGGCATACCGTCGGGTCTCGACCTATGGTGTTCCTACTGAAGCGAGGATTCCTACCCATTTTGAGCGGGGCGCGGGGTTGCTTGGACAGGCCGCGGCAGAGGGTCGATCGTTTCTCGTGCGCGACGTCCCCGAGGGTTATCTCGCCATCGGTTCAGCGTTCGGAGAAGGGAAGCCGAGGCACTTGGTCATTTCGCCCGCGAATGTGGACGGATCGACGAACGCCGTCCTGGAGCTGGGCTTCATCCATCCTCTCAACGCGGACGCCCTTTCGCTGCTCGAGCAGATGTCGGACGCAATTGGTATCGCCGTCCGATCCGCCAACTATCGCGTGGAGCTTCAGAACTTACTCGAAGAGACGCAGCGCCAAGCGGAAGAGCTTCAAGCGCAGGGCGAGGAGCTGCGGGTCTCGAACGAAGAGCTCGAAGAGCAGAGCCGAGCGCTGAAGGAGTCGCAGTCCCGGCTCGAGCTCCAGCAGGCTGAACTTGAGCAAACGAATTCGCAACTCGAAGAACAAGCTCAGTTGCTCGAAGGCCAGCGAGACAACCTGGAGCGCGCCAACGAGGTCGTGCGGGTCAGGGCTCAGGAACTCGAACAGGCGAGCCGATATAAATCCGATTTCCTGGCGACCATGTCGCACGAGCTCAGGACGCCCCTGAACTCGCTTCTAATCCTATCGAAGCTCCTAGCCGACAATGACAACGGCCGACTAAGCGAGGAGCAGGTGCGTTACGCTCAGACGATTCAGTCGTCCGGCGTCGATTTGCTGACGCTCATTAACGACATTCTCGACCTTTCGAAGATCGAGGCGGGGCATATGGAGATCAAGCCGGAGCCGGTTGCGATCGCGCGGCTGACCAGAGATCTCTCGAACCTATTCGGGCCGCTCGCCGAAAAGAAGAATCTGGAGTTCCGGATCGAGGTCGAGCCTGGATGTCCAGGCCATGTTGAAACCGACGGACAGAGACTGGAGCAGATTTTGAGGAATCTGCTTTCGAACGCATTCAAGTTTACCGAACAGGGAAAGGTGGAGTTGCGCGTCCGGCGCGCCTCGGATGGCCAGATTGCGTTATCCGTTACGGACACAGGCATTGGCATTTCGGAGGACAAACAGAAGGCCGTTTTTGAGCCCTTTCGGCAGGCCGACGGAACGATCAGCCGAAAGTACGGCGGCACCGGCCTCGGATTGTCGATCTGCCGAGAACTTGTCCGCTTGCTTGGCGGAACGCTCGCGCTCAGAAGCGCGGAGGGCGAGGGTAGCACGTTCACCGTCCTCATTTCCGATACCTTTAGCGGGGCGAATGTGCGGCCGCGGGAGGAGCCGGCTAGCACCCCCGCCGCCAAATTTGCGCTTGAGTCGCCGCAGTCCGGGCCGGCGTCCGCGGACAAAAGCAAGCCGAGCGCCCGGGTAGAGGACGATCGTGAACGGCTCACGGGCAAGAGGCGCGTGCTCCTGGTCATCGAAGACGATCAGAGCTTCGCTGGAATCCTCAGAGATCTTTCCCGCGAGATGGAGTTCGAATGCCTTGTCGCCGGAAGCGCGACCGAGGCGCTCGCGCTTGCGAAGGAATTTAATCCGAACGCCGTCGTCCTGGACGTGGGCTTGCCGGACCATTCGGGCCTCTGGGTGCTCGATCAGCTTAAGCGCGACACGCGCACCCGCCATATCCCTGTTCACGTGGTTTCGGCATCCGACAATACCCAAACAGCGCTCTCGCTTGGCGCCATCGGCCCCTTGTTGAAGCCGGTCAAACGAGAGGACCTGACTGACGTTTTGAGGAAGCTCGAGACAAAGCTGGCTCAGCGGATGCACCGGGTTCTCATCGTCGAGGACGATGCTGTTCAGCGTGAGGCGGTGCGAAGTCTTTTGCGATCGCACGAAGTTGAAACCGTCGTGGCCGCGACGGCGGCCGAGTGCCTTACGCTTCTTAAGGACCAGACCTTTGACTGCATGGTCCTTGACCTTTCCCTGCCGGACGCCTCGGGTTATTCGCTTCTCGAAACCTTGAGCAAAGAGAGCGCGTATTCCTTTCCGCCTGTCATCGTGTACACGGCCCGCGATCTATCCGGCGAGGAAGAGCAACGGCTGCGCCGCTATTCAAAGTCGATCATCATCAAGGGCGCGAAGTCGCCCGAGCGGCTTCTCGATGAAGTCAGCCTGTTCCTCCATCAAGTCATTTCCGACCTTCCAGACGAACAACAAAAGATGATCCTGAGGGCGCGCAATCGCGATGCGTTGCTCGAGGGGCGGCGAATTCTGGTGGTCGAGGACGACGTCCGGAACGTGTATTCACTCACGAGCATTCTCGAACCGCGCGGGGCTCGGGTGCAGATTGCGCGAAACGGCCGTGAGGCACTGAAGGCCATCGAGAAATCTTTCGGCGAGGAGGGGAACGCGATCGACCTCGTTCTCATGGACGTCATGATGCCGATTATGGACGGTTTGACCGCGACGCATCAGATTCGGCAGAACCCCGACTGGAAAAAGCTGCCGATCATCATGCTCACGGCGAAAGCCATGCCCGATGATCAGGAGCGGTGTCTTGCGGCTGGAGCGAACGATTATATGGCGAAACCTCTCGATGTCGAGAAACTCCTTTCTCTGATCCGCGTTTGGATGCCGAGCAACTGAGTGATCGGCATGGCGGACAGGACCGAGGAGATCGAGATTCGGTTACTGCTGGAGGCGCTGTTCCAGAAGTATCACTTCGACTTCCGTGGCTACGCCATGGCTTCGCTGAAGCGAAGGCTGAAGCGGGGGCGTGAGCAACTGGGTTTCGCAACCATTTCCGCTATGCAGGACCGGGTGCTGCATGACGCGACGATGCTGCCTAAGCTCCTCGGATTCCTCACCGTGCAGGTCAGCGAGATGTTTCGCGACCCGACCTATTTCCGCGCCATCCGGGAGCGCGTCGTTCCCCATCTTCGGACCTATCCGTCTCTGAAGGTCTGGGTCGCCGGCTGCAGTGCGGGCGAGGAGCTCTACTCGTTTGTGATATTGTTCCGCGAAGAGGGCCTCGAGGACAGGACCTTGTTCTATGCGACCGACGTCAATCAGGATGCGCTCGCCAAAGCCGAGAGTGGCATTTATGAGCTGGACCGCATCAAGCTATTCACGGAAAACCATCGCCAGTCGGGCGGGAAGTCCTCCTTGTCGGACTATTACACCGCAGCCTATAGCCGAGCCTCATTTAGCAAGAGCCTTCGTCAGCGGGTGGTATTTTCCGATCACAGTCTCGTAACCGATGCGTCATTCGGTGAGATGCACCTCTTATCCTGCCGGAACGTGCTGATTTATTTCGACCGGGCGTTGCAGAATCGCGCGGTTGGACTATTCAAAGATTCGCTTGCGCGCAGAGCGTTTCTCGGGATCGGCGCGAGGGAGAGCCTCCGGTTCACTGAGCACGCCGGCGCTTTCGTCGAGTTCGCGAGAGATGAGCGAATTTACCAAAAGCGAGGCGGCTCGTGAACCGAGCGTCTCCGGAGGCGATCGTGATCGGCGGGTCGGCAGGAGCGTTTGAGGCGCTGTCTGCGCTCCTGCCCGGGTTGGCGGCACACTATTCTATCCCAATTCTGATTGTCGTTCACCTTCCACCCAATCGGAGAAGCCTCTTCGCAGAACTCTTTCGGGCGCGTTGTGCAATTCAAGTGCGCGAGGCCGAGGACAAGGAGCTAATCGAACCTGGGGTCGCTTATTTCGCCCCGCCGGACTATCATCTGCTTGTCGAGGCCGATAGACGCCTATCGTTGTCGGGCGAGGAGCCGGTCCTGTACTCGCGCCCTTCGATTGACGTCCTGTTTGAGAGTGCAGCGGACGCCTATAGCGGCGGTCTTGTCGGCGTGGTGCTTACGGGAGCCAACAGCGATGGCGCGGACGGCCTAAAGGCGGTGGTCGAGGCAGGCGGCGTCGCGATTGTGCAAAGTCCGAAGGGCGCCTATGCGGCCGCGATGCCGGAAGCGGCTATTGCCTCCTGCCCCGAGGCCCTTGTTCTGTCGCTGAACGAAATTGCGGTATATCTGCGGGAGATTGGAGCTCGATGACATCCGAGGTCGGACCTGTCTACTTTCTGCTCGTCGACGATCTTGAGGAAAACCTTCTCTCGCTAGAGGGCCTCCTGCGGCGCGACGGGTTGGTATTGTTGAAAGCCCGCTCCGGAACCGCGGCGTTGGAGTTGCTGCTTCAACATGACGTCGCGCTCGCCATTCTCGATGTTCAGATGCCGGAAGTGGACGGCTATGAACTCGCCGAACTCATGCGCGGAACCGAGCGAACGCGCCGTGTCCCGATCATCTTTGTCACCGCCGGAGCGGCTGATCGTCAGCGCCGCTTTCGGGGCTATGAGACTGGGGCGGTCGATTTCCTCACCAAGCCAATCGAGCCGGATATCCTGCGCAGCAAGGCCAGTGTTTTCTTCGAGCTCTACCGGCAACGCCATCAGATCGCCGCTCAACGCGACGAGCTGAAGGCCTATGCCGAGGCTCTCACGCAGGCGGACAGGCGCAAGGACGAATTTCTCGCAACCCTCGCCCATGAATTGCGGAATCCTCTCTCGCCGATCCGAAACGGGCTGGACATTCTGCGGGCGTCTCCAACCGCGCCGAACTCGGGATCGGGAGAGATCCACGACATGATGGACCGACAGCTCTCTCACCTGGTGCGGCTGGTCGATGATCTCCTGGACGTCTCGAGGGTGACTCAAGGCAAGGTCGAACTGCGAAAAAAGCAGATCGCATTAAGCGAGATCCTCAAGACCGCAGTCGAAGCGAGCAACCCGCTCATCAGCGCGGGCCGCCACGAACTCATCGTAGACCTGCCGGACACCGAGGTATGGCTCGATGCTGACCTTACACGACTGTCCCAGGTCGTCAGCAACCTTCTTAACAACGCAGCGAAATACACTCCCGAGGGCGGCAGGATTGTTCTATCTGCGCGACGTGACCGCGAGGAGGCCTTGATAGACGTTTCCGACAACGGGATCGGCATACCCTTCGACATGCTGCCGCGGGTTTTTGATCTTTTCACTCAGGTTCGCGATAACCTAGCTCGCTCACGCGGCGGGCTCGGAATTGGCCTCGCGCTCGTGAAGCAGCTGGTCGAGATGCATGGGGGGTCAATCGCCGCCGAAAGTGCGGGGCCCGCCAAAGGCAGCTCGTTCAGGCTGCGCTTGCCTTTAGTGGAGGCCGCGCCAGTCGCGTTCAGCGCCGCTGAACCTCGTTCCCCCGTCGCGCTGCAGGACGCCAAGCTGAAGGTTTTGGTTGTGGACGACAATTTCGACGTAGCACAAACGGTGGGCTGGATGCTTGAGACAATCGGCCATGACTACCGCCTGGTCCACGAAGGTGAGCTCGCAGTTCAGACAGCGCAGGAATACCGACCCGATGCAATCCTGCTCGACATAAACATGCCTGGAATGGACGGCTACGCCGTCTGTCGAGAGCTTCGCCAGCGGACGCTCTTTGACAATACAGCGATCATTGCGCAGAGCGGATTGGGCCAAACCCAAGATCGCGCCCGTACTGACGAATCCGGTTTTGACCATCATCTCGTGAAGCCGGTGAATATGGACCGCCTCGAAAAACTGCTGGCGGGTATCCTCTCGGCGCGCCGGGACAAGTCACGTACGCACCTGATGGCGCGCACGTAGGCAACAGTTGCAATTGCCGGAGAAGACAAACAGCTCGCTGCGGCACTTACCGATGGGGTACGCCGCTGCGCGTTTTTATTTGGTACGCAATCCAACCGCCGCGAGCTTCGGGGCTGCATAGGCAAGTCGTCACCGTCGCATAGCGGCCACGAGATCGACGATTGCGACCTTTGCGCGGCGAGCAGGAGCGCATCCGATACCACAACACCGAGGTCAACCGGGCACCCCCATCGCGGGCTATGCCGATCCCCTGTGGGCGGCGGAGGCGCTGGTTCTCATCTATCCCGTTTGGATTGAGGGATTTCCCGCGATCCTGAAAGACTTCTTCGACCATGTCTTCATTCCCGGAGTGAGCTTTACGATCGGCCCCGACGGCGCGCTCGTCCCAAACCTGCAGAGGCTGCAAAGTTTGCCGCGGTATGCACCTATGGTGCTTCTCGTTCGCTAGTTTCTTAACTGGCGACCCGGCGAAGCGAGTGGTGAAGCGCCTGGATCATTCCACGGTTGAGA
>JBAUXQ010000863.1:0-2540 GCA_049584355.1 Roseiarcus sp.
GAAACCGACCTCGGCGAATACATCATCCAATTGCGCGGCGAGACCCCATCCCACATCATTGCGCCCGCGATCCATCTTACGGCGAAAGACGTCGAGCAGGAATTCCGCAAGGCCCATCGTGACCTGCCGCCGGATCGCAGTCTCGCCGAGCCCGAGCAGCTGCTCGCCGAAGCCCGCCAGGTGCTGCGGGCGAAATTTCTCGCCGCCGACGTCGGCATTACCGGCGCGAACTTCCTGATCGCCGAAACCGGAACGTCGATCATCGTCACCAACGAAGGCAATGGGGATCTCACCCAAACCCTGCCCCAGGCGCACATCGTCATCGCCTCGATTGAAAAGGTCGTGCCGACGCTCGAAGACGCGGCGCAGCTCCTGCGCGTGCTCGCCCGCTCGGCGACCGGGCAGGACGCCTCGGTCTACACCACCCTCTCGACCGGGCCGCGCCGGCCGGACGATCCCGACGGGCCGAGGGCCTATCACGTCGTCCTCCTCGACAACGGCCGCTCGGCCATGCTCGGCGGCGAATTCGAGGACATGCTCCGCTGCATCCGCTGCGGCGCGTGCATGAACCATTGCCCGGTCTATCAGGCTGTCGGCGGACACGCGTATGGATGGGTCTATCCGGGACCGATGGGCGCGGTGCTGACGCCTTCGCTCATTGGCGTCGCCGAGGGCGGGCAATTGCCCAACGCGTCGACTTTCTGCGGCCGGTGCGAAGAAGTCTGCCCGGTCCGCATTCCGCTGCCGAACATGATGCGGCATTGGCGGGAGCGCGAATTCGAGCGCCGACTGTCGCCGGCGCCGCTGCGCTATGGCCTCGGATTTTGGGCGTTTTTCGCCAGCCGTCCGGCGCTCTACCGCCTCAGCGCCGATCTCGCCGCGCGCGCCATGCACCTCGCCGGGCGCGGCAAGGGCCGCTTCTCCTGGCTGCCTTTGGCCGGCGGCTGGACTCGCTATCGCGACCTCGCGGCGCCCGAGGGCGCGACCTTCCAGAGCCAGTGGCGAGCCCGGAGCGGAGCGGTGCGTTGAATTCGCGCGAGGCGATCTTCGCCAGCATTCGCCGCTCGCTCGCGGTTCATGGCGACGAGGCGCCACGCCGGTTCGAGGTCGAAACGCGGCTCAAGGAAGCCCCGCCGGGCGTCGTCCCCAAGCGCGGGCAAGGGGACCTTCCAGCCCGGCTGGCGACTTTCAAAGCCGAGGCGGAACGCGCCCAGGCGAGCCTCGCCGAGATCGCGGATTGGGCGGGCGCGCCGGCCGAGATCGCCCGTTTCCTGCGCGAAAACAACTGTCCGGCGACCCTGCGGATGGGCGCCGACCCGCGCCTCGCGGCAATGCCGTGGAGCGAAACGACGCTCGAGATATTGCATGGGCCGTCGGACGGGCGCGACGTCAACGCGGTTTCGGCCGCCTTCGCCGCGATCGCCGAGACCGGCACGCTGGCGCTCGTCTCCGGCGCCGACAACCCGACGACGCTCAATTTTCTCCCCGACAACCACATTGTCGTGCTGTCGCGCGACGCGATCCTGGGCGATTACGAAAGCGCGTTCGCCAAGCTGCGCGGCGCTTACGGCAAGGGCGGGGCGCCGCGCACGCTCAATTTCATCACCGGGCCGTCGCGCTCCGCCGACATCGAGCAAACGCTGCTGCTCGGCGCCCACGGTCCGCGCCGGCTCCATATTGTCATCGTCGGCTGAAGTCGGGCGGGCGCCGCCGCTGGTTGACGCTCTCGGAGTCAGCCATCGGCGCGTCGAACGGCAACTCGACAGTTGTACCGCAGCGCGCAATTTTTCTTCGCATCGCAACAAATCGCCATAGTCTCGTCACGCTTCGGGGTTAAGTGAGAACCACGGTGTGTTTGGACTTGGGGGTAACATGTCCATGAACTCAGCGAATCCGCGTCGCTTTGCGATCGCGGCAGGTTGCGGTGCGCTTGTTGTTGGGCTGCCCTACGGGGCGGTGACGTATGCATCCTCTCCCGAAGCGTCGGCTTGGGCGCTGATGGCCGTGTGCGTCTGCGGGCTGGGCTTTGCCGGCTACCGTCGGTCGCGCAGCAACAGGCTTTCGCCCGGGATCGAGTAGGCGCGGAATCGCTTCCGCCTGAGTTCAAGTCCGACTTGCCATAGCCTTTGCTTTTGCGCCTCGGGCGGCGTAAACGGCGAAAATGCGCCTGCGGGCGTCGCAAGAAAGCCGCGGCGCCAAATTAGTAACCCTATCCGGAATAGGTAGGCGGCGCGCCGGACGGGCGGAACGTGCGCCTTACGCGCGGTCGGGTCTTTATTCATGATGTTGCGAGTTCTGGTCGCGGCGGGGCTGGTCGGGCTGCCTCTCCTGGTTCCCGGCGCGCTGGCGCAGACGCCGGCGATTCCGGCCGCTTCGACGGCCTCGCCAGCGGCGCCGGCAGGCGCATTTTCGCCGTTTACGCCGCTCAAGGCGCAAAAGCAAAGGCTATGGCAAGTCGGACTTGAACTGAGGCGGGAGCGATTCCCGCGCCTACTCGATCCCGGGCGAAAGCCTGTTGCTGCGCGACCGACGGTAGCCGG
>JBAUXQ010000864.1:0-2871 GCA_049584355.1 Roseiarcus sp.
TCCAGCACAATCGCCGTAACATTCCGCCTCGCAAAGGGATTCTGCTGATGCAGAAATGCGTTCCCATCGTAGCGCTGTTCCGTATAGAAAGTAGTCATAAATGAACGGAATCCAGCGTTTGCCGCAAATAGGTCTGGAGCAATCCCAACATACGCACGAAGACCCGAATGACTCGCGACCGAACCGGTTTCGCCTTCAACCAAACTCTCGCCGGCGTCACCACGAACAGCATCGTCGCCCGTCGCCCTCCGCACCACAAACGGTTGAATGTGAGTATGCTCACTGGCATCTCCGTGTCGTGGTTCACCAAACCTGAACTTGAACGTAACCTCTTCCCTCGCATCTCCGTTCAGGTCAAACCGGAACGCGTAGAGTCCTTCTGGATGCAGCATATCCGGAGCCGATAGTCTCACGCCCGGATTCACGGTCATCGCCATCACCGTCTTGCCCGAGGGGCCGTCAAATAAATAAAAGTCGCAGAGGTTGAGGCTCGGATCGTCCCTGGCCAGTTTGGTATCGAAATGATGCGACATACAGAAACTCCCTGTGTGGTGATTTCGTAGGTGAATACCCACGCTTTGTCCGATAGTCCGACGCTTCGTCCTTCGTAACTATTCTACCGTCAGCCGCGAAGAATGGACGCTCCGAAGGGAGCCCCCCGCCAGTCCACCATCCCCAATAGCTCGACCGCGTTGATGTACGACGAATCGTCCGAGGCAAGAAAAAGCACAGCTATTTCTACCCGCGAAATGGAATGTGGGACGATGCTGGACTGCATCTTTTTTGACGATTGGATTTGAACTCATCGACGCAGTGAGATCGGTCAATCTAACCGGGCTGAACTGCCCCGGCACGATCAAGGGAAACGCAGATCCCTGTTCGTCGCCCAAAAGTCCCCTGCTGGCGGCAAGAAGCGCCCTGTTAAGGGGGAGGAAGCTGCCTGTTAAGCTCCCTGTTAATTCTCCGCTCATGAGACGCGGCGTTGAGGGTGTTTTTGCCAAGCAAGGCCGGTTGCGGCGCCCGCGCTCGACCTCTATTCGCCTTTGGGAGCAGCTAAGAGAGCGTTTCGATCCTCATCTTTTCAAAGGCTTATCAGATTTGTCTTTTCCAGAAACGAGATTCGTGCTATCGTGAGAAGGCTATTGGAGACTTTCGACCTGGGGGTGGCGCCGTCTCGACGGCGACGAAAAAAATCTCGCCCTTCTTGTTTTCGCAGCTTTTCGTTTGGCGTGACAATAATCACGTGGTAACTATGTCAATAAGGCGCTGGCGCGTCGGGGAAGCCTTGGCCCAAACCCGGGTGGGAAGGGCGCGCTTCGCAAGCCCTACCGCTTGCCGCCCTTCCGCGGCGGCTCGGGGGCGAAAGTCAGCCGGCCCTTGACGGTAAGCCGCACCAGGGCGCCGCCGACATTGGCGGCGTAGGCGCGGCGCGCGCTCATAGCCTCGCGGAGGCCCGCCGCCAGCGTCTCGATCTTCTCGAGCCCGATCCGGCTCGGATCGCGGCCGCCCGCCGCGGCGATGCGCCGGCTGAGAATCCGCTGCACGATCGCGATCGGCGTGCTGTAAAGCGCGCGGGCGTCGATTGCCTCGTCCGCGCCGAGCCGCGCCTCGACTTCGGCCGTCAGATGCGCGAGCGCGCGCTCGGTTTCGCCGGCGCGGCGCGCCAGCCGATCGAGAGCCTCGGCGTCGAGGCCTTCCTCGCCGAGCTGGGCCAGAAGCGCGCGCAGGCGGGTGCGCGCGAACCGCGGGTCGGCGTTGGACGGGTCGTCGACGAATGGCGCGCCGCGCGCCCGGGCGAAGGCGATGAGGTCGCGCTTTTTGAGCCCGATGAGCGGCCGGGCGATCGTCATGCCGTCGCGGGTGGTCGTCAGCTCCATGCCGCGCAGTCCGGCGACCCCCGACCCGCGCAAAAGACGGAACAGCACCGTCTCGGCCTGATCGTCGGCGTGATGGGCGGTCAATAGCGCGTCGGCGCCGATCGCCTTCGCATGATCGACGAGCAGGCGGTAGCGCGCCTCGCGCGCGCGCTCCTGCAGGCGGCTCACGGGCTTCGCGCCCTTCCATTGAAGGATGCGGTGGGCGACCCCGAGCCGGGCGCAGAGCGCCGCGACCGCCTTCGCCTCCTCCGCGCTCTCGGGCCTTAGGCCGTGATCGACCGTCGCGGCCTCGATGCGCGTCCTGCCGCGCCGCCTCGCCCATTCGTCCGCCATCAGGAGCAGCGCGGTTGAATCAGGGCCGCCGGAGACAGCGATCAGCAGCGTCCGCGCCCGCCCGAGCGGCTTAAACAACGCCTCGGCGTCAGCCGCCGACGGCGCGTGCGAGCGCCGGGCGCTCAACAATGATCCTTGGCGCTCTCATGCTCGGCGAGCTTCTTCACCGAGGCCGACGCGGCCGGGTAGCGCTTGCCGAATTCCGTCAGCGTCGCGCAGGCTTGTTCATTGTTGCCGAGGGCGGCGAGCGTCTGGCCGAGCCGCACCATGCTTTCCGGCGCCCGCGACGACTTGGAATAGTCGGTTGTGACCTTGAGATATTGTTCGGCCGCCTCGCGCGGGCGTGAGCGCTGAAGGTAGGTCTCGCCGATATAGAAGATCGCGTCAGCGCTCATCCGGTGCGACGGATTGGCGGCGAGAAACGCCTTGAAGCCGGCTTCGGCCTCCGGATATTGCCCCGCCTGAAAGGCCTGCAACGCCGCATTGAACTGCTCGCGCGGCTGATCGAGCATCGCCACCCCGGAGCCGACGATTGTCGGTCCGCTCGGGGGCGGCGGTCCCTTGCTCGATTCGGGCGCCGGGGCCTTGCCGAGCTCGAGCGGTTGACCCGCAGCGGCCCCCGGCGCCTCGCGCACCAATGGCGCGCTCGGCGGTGTGGTTC
>JBAUXQ010000865.1:0-4042 GCA_049584355.1 Roseiarcus sp.
GCGACGGCTTGAGCCTCGTTCAGCGACTGACGCGCCTTATCGAGATAAGCGCCCGGATCGCTCATAAGTCGCGGCCGTCGCGGGTCAGTTCCTCCATGAACGCGCTTGGTTCCCGGTCTCGCCCGACCTTGAGCGGCAACGCGTTGATGACAGCGCCTGTGTCGTAAAGGATATCCGTTTCTATTTCGGCCAAGCGGCCGCTTTCCTGCCAGAAGCTGTCGGGCTCCTTCAGGAAAACGGCGATGTGGTAGTCCGAATCCGGTCGCGCGTCGCCGCGGGCGCGCGAGCCAAAGAGCACCACGCGCTCGACGTTGGCGCCGTAAGTCTTGTCCAGCGCGGCGCGAAAGCGCGCGAGTATGGGATCGGACAGAATATCCATATCGCAAGACTACCATGTCGAGGCCTGGAATTCTTCTGCTCCGCTATACGCCGCAGCGCCGCCTAGGCGACGGCGAATAGAGGTAGCGCGCAAAGCATCGAGAAGGGAGTCGGATCAGCGCGGCGCCGCCGCCCCGGCCGGGAGGCTAGCCCTGCTTCAGCGCCGCGCGGTCGACGCTCCACGGGCCGCCGCCGGCGAAGGCGAGATAGAGGAAGATGAAGCAGAACAGGATCGCAGGTTCTCCGCCATTGCCGAGCGGGTAGAAAGAACGCGGCGCATGTCCCATGAAGTAGGCGAAGGCCATCTCGCCTGAAAGGATGAACGCCACGATTCTGGTGTAGGCGCCCACGAGCATCAGCAGGCTGCCGACGGTCTCGACGAACGCGGCGAGTAGAAGGAGGCCATGCAGCGGAGGTCCGGGGACTGGAAAGCTGAAGACCTTCGAAAGCCCGTGCTGCAGAAACAACAAGGCTGTGACGATGCGCAGGATGCTCAGGACGTAGGGCGCGAACGTCCCCATCCTCTCGGTGAACGTGCTCATCGGCGCCTCTTTGGCCGTGCGATTCGTCCAACCCGCCCTATTGCGCTTGGGCGCGGTCGTAGCTCCGATTGACCCCGAGATAATCGAGCTCTATCGCGCTCCAATCCGCCAGCCAGTTGATCGGAAACAGGGCGACCGGGGCGAAAGACCGATCCTGGAGATAGACAAGCATATCCGTCATTCCAACGGTATTTTCGTAAATCGGGGTGACGCTTATCTCCAACTGAAGAACGCGAATCTCGTTCAAATAAGACCCCATTCCCTCCAACACGTTCTGATCGAAGCCTTGGGTGTCCGATTTCAAAAAACAATTTTTAAGTTTTCCACGCATCCCGAACTCGTCGATGAAACCGTCAAGCCGCCGTACCTTGACCGACTCGGTCGCGACGACCGCATTTGTCTCAGCGAATCTGGATGTCTGCAGCTTCGACGGTGCGTTGAACGAAGAAAACACACTCGAACTCATGACATTTATCGATTTTGTCTCGTCGGCGACGCCCGCCGCGCAATTCAAGGTGATCCAGTTTGGATCGCCGCTCGCCGCCGCCTTCAGTTTCGCAAACTGGGCGGCCACAGGCTCGAAGCTTACGAGTGTTCCGGTATAGCCCAACTCGCGCATCGACGTACCGAATTGGCCGATATTGGCGCCGATGTCCAGAATGAGGCTGATCTCAAATTCGTCGATCAGCTTTCGAATATACATATACTTGGAGATGCTATTGACCAGTTTTGGCGAGGTAAGCTTGTTCAGTGTCCGGGTATTCCGGATGACCATTTCCCTAAGCAAGCAAAACCCTCCTGCGCGCTCGCCCCGCAGGGCCGGCTTTGAACGGCGTTATTATTTTAACATTCGTGAATTGCGACGGCAACCTCGACCGCCGAAGCTGTCGCTAGCACGATATGACCAATTCCGATTCCGACACGTGAGGTTCGCGTTGCCGCGATAATGTTGCCGATTCGGTCCTCGCCCGGCCTGAGGGCTCATGACGACGCTTCGCTCGCTGCGCCCGATTTCGGCCTGCCTTTCCAGCTTCGGCCAGTCGGCCGCCCTGGCCTCGGCGTTGCTCGTCCTCGGCGGCGCGGCGGCAGCGGATGACGGCAAGGGTCCGAACCTGCCGCTTACGGTCGCCGTCTATGACGCGCCGCCGTACGGGTTGGTCGAGCCGGATGGATCGATCGACGGGGTGAGCGTCGATCTCTGGCGCCGGGCGGCGGCGGTCCTGGGGCGCCAGTACCGCTTCGTTCCCGTCTCGCAGATGGATGCGATCCTCGAGGGCCTCGAGCACAACTCGTTCGACGCCGCGATCGGCGCAATCACCATCACGCCCGAGCGGGTCGTGCGGGTCGACTTTTCCTATCCCGCCCATCGCTCGGGCGTCGCAGTCGCCGTCAGGAAGGACAGCGGCGCGATGGCCGCCATCCGCAGATATGGCGCGATCGTCGGCGAGCTCAGCCCGCTGGTCGCGTTCACCGTTGCGCTGCTGGTCGCGATGGGCGTCGCAATGTGGCTGGTCGAAAGGCCAAAGCAATCGGCGGCGCACGAATCCGCCGTCGCTTCCTTGCGCGACGGCGTCTATTGGGCGGTGGTGACCATGACGACGGTCGGCTATGGCGACAAGACGCCCAAGACGACAAGCGGCCGCATGATCGCGATCGCGTGGATGCTGACGAGCGTCGCGCTGATTTCAATCCTCTCCACGTCGATTGTGTCGAAGATGACCGCCGATCGGGTGGTAGGCGGCTATCTGCTCTCGGACGCCGACCTCGCGGGCAAGCGCCTCGCCGCGGTCGCCCATTCCTCGGGGGCCGAGTATCTCGACGAGCGGCATCTGGAATACGCGCCTTTCGACGGTCTGGCGGGCGCGTTGACCGCGCTTGCGGCGGGCCGGGTGGACGCAGTCGTCAACAGCGTCGGGACGCTCCAATACCTGATCGCCGCGCGGTTCGGGAGAACGATCGAGGCGCCCGAGGGCGTCCTCGCCCCAGCCTATATGGCTTTTGCCCTGCCGCATGGCAGCGCGCTCAAGGAGCCGCTCGACCACGCGCTCATCGAAATCACCGCAAGCCCTGAATGGCGCCGGGTTGAACAGAGCTATTTCGGGCAATAATGCGCTGTCTCACTCCCGCACATGCCGCAGCGCCGCCGCGGCGGCGAAGGGCGCGGCGGCGACCGCGAACAACGACAGTGCGCAGAGCATCAGGAACGCCGTGAGGAACGGCGCCGCGCCGCCGCTTGCGGCCGATGCCGCCGCGACGCCGAAGATCAGCACGGGAATCGTCAGCGGCAGCACCAGAACGGCCATCAAAAGGCCGCCGCGCCTCAGCGACACGGTCAGCGCCGCGCCGATCGCCCCGATCATGGTCAGCGCAGGCGTCCCGGCGGCGAGCGTCGCCGCGACCAGTATGAGCGGCAGCGGCGTCATCGCCAGCATCAGCCCGAACAGCGGGCTTATGACGATCAGCGGCAAAGCGCTCGCGGTCCAGTGGGCGGCGCATTTGACCAGCACGGCGATTTCCAGCGGCAGCAAGCCGTTGACCAGAATATCGAGCGAACCGTCTTCGTGATCGGCCTGGAACAACCGGTCGAGCCCAAGCAGGGTCGCGAGCAGCGCCGCGATCCATAAGATCGCTGGCCCGAGCCGCGCCAACAGATCAAGGTCGGGCCCGAGCGCGAACGGCATGACCGCGACCAGGATGAGGAAGAACACCGCGCCGACCGGCGCGCCGCCGCCGATGCGCCGGGCGATGCGCCACTCGCGGACGAAAAGGGCGATGGCGGGGGCCCTCATCCCGCCCTTCGGGCCACCTTCTCCCGCAAGCGGGAGAAGCGGCGCGCCCCCTCTCCCGTTTGCGGGAGAGGGTTGGGGTGAGGGCGCGGAGCTCATGGCGCAGCTTGCTCGGTTGCGCCGAGCCTCAGCTCTTGCGCGCCGTCGAGCCCCAGCGGCGCGTGGACTGCGGCGACGATGATCCCGCCGCCGCGCAGGCGCCCCTGCATGATGGCCGCGAGGGCGGCTTGGGCCGCCGCGTCGAGCGCGGTCGCCGGTTCGTCGAGCAGCCAAAGCGGGCGATCGGCGATGAGGAGACGGGCGAGGGCCACCCGCCGCCGCTGCCCGGCCGAGAGC
>JBAUXQ010000866.1:0-8675 GCA_049584355.1 Roseiarcus sp.
CTCCGCCATCGTCCAGGCCGACGCGGCTTCGGCGTCCGCCGCCTACGAGGGCGCCGTCCAGTCGGCGGGGGCGCCGCTCGGCGCTTTTCCGGAACCCATCGAGCCCCACCGCGAAACGGAAGATGAAGATTCGGAGCAGGCGGAATTCATTCCCCCCGCCCCGGAGCAGCCCATGCCGCGCGCGACCCGCATGCCGCAGATCGAGGATCTGCCGCAGGTGGCGCAGAACCAGTTGCGAGCCATGCGCGAGGCTCAGGGCGCCGCTCCGGCGCCGGAAACGCGCCGCCGGTCGCTATTGGAGAAATTGGCGGCGTTCGGCATCACCCGGCATGAGGACGAGCCGGCGCCGGCCCCCGTTGCAGCCCCGGCGCCGGTGACGCCGCTTCACCGGCCTTACGTCGCAGCGCCGGCTCAGGCTGACCTCGGCCGTCCCCAGCCGCGCCAGCAGCCGTCTCGCCAGTCGGCCGGCGCTCCCGACTTACACGCCCGGCCCGTTCCGCGTCCTCCAGTTTCGGAAGACGAGCATCTCGACATCCCTGCGTTCCTGCGCCGGCAGCAGAACTGATTCGGCCGGCCGCGAAGCCTCGGCTCGCGGCCGCCCGGTCCGGAGGCGGCCCTGTGCGTGCGGTTAATGGGGCGTTAATTATCTAAGCATTTGAAAAATATCGAATAAATGTCTACCAAAGGTTTGTAACTTTTGTTCACCAAAGGTGATTTGTCGCCCGGGGCGAGCGCCCCTTAGTGTGGCGCTTTGGGAGCCGTGGCCGGACTTTTTGGCGGCGGCAGGCGGACGGCGATCGGCAGCTTTTGGTAGCAACGCGCTGCGGAGTCTGACTCTCCTCATCGCAGCTGGCGTCGCAAATCGGGGCCGGGCGCAAGCCCGGGAAAAATAGAAGATGCGGTTTGGGTTTCAGACCACGCTGCGCGACCGTGTGGCGATCTGCGGCGTCGGCGTCCACTCGGCGGCGCCTGCTCAAGTCATCCTTCATCCTGCCGGCGTCGATACCGGCGTTGTCTTCCTTCGCACCGGGCTGCCGGGCGGACGCGAGCGTCTCCTCGAGGCCAAACGCGTCAATGTAGCCCAGACCGCGCTCTGCACCATGCTCGGCGACGCCTCCGGCGCCAGCATCTGCACTGTCGAGCATCTTCTGGCCGCCCTCTCGGGTCTCAGGATCGACAACGTCCTGATCGAGATCGATGGGCCGGAGACGCCGATCATGGACGGCTCCGCCGCTGATTTCGTGGCGGCGATCGATTCGGTCGGCGTCGCCCAGCAGGCCCGCCCCCGCCGCCATCTGAAGATCGTCAAGCCGGTTCGCGTCGATCACGACGGCGGCTTCGCCGAGTTCCTGCCGGCCGAACGCGGCTTCCGTCTCGACGTCGAGATCGACTTCGAATCGCCGGCGATCGGACGCCAGCGGCGCGTATTCGACCTCGATCCGCCGACGTTCCGCCGCGAGATCGCCCGCGCCCGCACCTTCGGCTTCGTCTGCGACGTGCAGAAACTGTGGCAGGCGGGCTACGCGCTTGGCTCTTCGCTCGAAAATTCGGTCGCCATCGACGGCGACTCCATCCTCAATCCGGAAGGGTTGCGTTACGCCGACGAGTTCGTGCGCCACAAGGCGCTCGACGCGGTCGGCGATCTGTCGCTTGCGGGCGCGCCGATCATCGGCCTCTACCGGACCTATCGCCCGGGGCACAAACTCAACGCGCTCGCGCTCGAGGCGCTGTTCGAGCGCCGCTGGGCCTACGAGATCCTCGAAGCGCCGTCGCAGCGGGTCCCGGTCATGGCGCGCGGAGCGGGCGTGCATGTACCGGCCGCGGCCTTCGCCGCCCCCGATTGACCTTTCCGGTTGTGACGCTCGCCTCGCTTTGAGCCCTTGACGCCGCTGTGACCGCCGTCCGCGCTTTGTCGAATGTGTGGCGCGCGGGCCGCGAGTGCGGTAAATGAGCCGCATCGCCGCCCTGCGGCGGCGGCGCTTCGCCTCCAGCAACCGACTGAGTCTTTGAAGCATGAATGACGTCGAATTTGGCCCTATCCCGCCCAACGCCGGAAAGCGGCCGGCGCGCCGGTGGGCAGCCGGCGCCGCGCTCATCGCAATCGCGTTCGCCGGCTCGTCCTGCTCGATGATCGACCAGTTCAACCCGTTCGGGAGCGAAAAATACAAGATGGAAATCACGCCGGACACCCCGGCGAGCAAGACCTACGACCAGGGCCTGCAGAAGTTGGCCAACGGCTCGCCGGGGGAAGCGGCGAAGAAATTCACCGATCTTGGCAAGCAATACCCAAGCTCGGACTGGGCCCAAAAAGGCCAGTTGATGACGACGTATGCGAACTATCAGGCCGGCGACTATACCAGCGCGGTGACCTCGGCCGAACGCTACCTCAAGGACTATCCGAACTCGCCGGATGCGCCCTATGTCCAGTACTTGCAGGCGAACGCATATTACATGCAGATACCGGACATATCGCGCGACCAGGAGAATGCGCAGAAGGCGCTTACCGCGTTCCAGGCGGTGGTGCAGAAATATCCCAAGTCGGAATATGTCGATGACTCGAAGTACAAGATCGACGTTACCGAGGATCAGCTCGCCGGCAAGGAAATGTCGATCGGCCGGTTCTATCTCAACCGGCGCAACTATACGGCGGCCATCAACCGCTTTCGCAACGTGCTTCAGTATTACCAGACCACCCGGCATGCCGAGGAAGCGCTCTATCGTCTCGTCGAAGCCTACCTCGGGTTAGGGATTACCGACGAAGCGCAGACCGCGGCGGCGGTGCTCGGGCACAATTTCCCCGATAGCCAGTGGTACCAGGACGCATATAACCTGTTGAAGGGCAAAGGTCTCTCGCCGCACGAATTCGGCCAGTCGTGGATCTCGCAGATCTGGCACACGGTCGTTCCATCCTGATCGGGCCGCCATGCTTTCGCGCCTCTCCATTCGCGACGTGGTGCTGATCGATCAGTTGGACCTCGAATTCTCGCCGGGGCTGACGATCCTCACCGGCGAGACCGGCGCGGGGAAATCGATTCTTCTTGATGCGCTGGCGCTGGCGCTCGGCGCCCGCGGCGACGGCGGCCTGGTGCGGCACGGCCAGCCGCAAGGCCAGGTGACGGCGATCTTCGACCTGCCCAAGGGCCACGCCGCCCACGCGCTGCTCGAAGGGCAGGACATCGAGATCGGCGACGAACTGATCCTGCGCCGGGTCCAGCTCGCTGACGGGCGAACGCGCGCCTATGTCAATGATCAGAGCGTCAGCGCCCAGGCGCTGCGCACGCTGGCTTCGGCGCTGGTCGAGATCCATGGCCAGCACGACGAGCGGGCGCTCACCGATCCGTCGACCCATCGCGCCCTCGTCGACGCCTACGGCGGCCTCGAGCCGCTGGCGGGGGCGACTGAGCGGGCCTACGCGGCTCTGCGCGAGGCCGAGCGGGCGCTCGAGACCGAGCGCGCCAGGGTGGCGGCGGCGGAAGCGGAAGCGGACTTCGCCGCCCATGCGCACGAGGAGCTCACCCGCCTCGCCGTTCAGCCGGACGAAGAAGCGACGCTCGCGGAGCGTCGGCAGGCGATGATGCAGGGCGAGAAGGTCGTCGCCGACATTCGCGACGCGCGCGATCACCTGACCGGCGAAGCGGCCATCCTGCCGCTGCTCAATTCCGTCTCGCGCCGTCTGCTGCGACGCTTGCCTCAGGCGCCCGGGTTGATCGAGCCGAGCGTGAAGGCTCTCGACGAGGCGATCGAAGCCCTCGAGCGCGCCAATCGCGCGGTCGAGGACGCAATCGACGCCAGCGCCTACGATCCTCATGAGCTCGAACGGTGCGAGGAGCGCCTGTTTGCGCTGAGGGCGATGGGCCGCAAGCACAACGCGCCGATCGAAAGCCTCCCCGCGCTGGCGCAGAAATTCGCCGACGAGCTTGCAGCGCTCGCCGCAGGCCGCAGCGAGGTCAACCGCCTCGAGGCCAACGTGAACAGCGCCGGCGAAGCCTATCGCGCGGCGGCGGTTGCGCTCAGCGCCGCGCGCGAGCGGAGCGCGCGCGAACTGGAATCAGCCGTGGGCGCGGAGTTGGCGCCGCTCAAGCTCGATCGGGCGGAGTTCAGCGTCGACTTGCGGCGCGATGAGGCGATCTTTGCGGCGAGCGGCTACGATCGCGTGGAGTTCTTTGTCCGCACCAATCCCGGTTCCCGGCCTGGCCCGTTGATGAAGGTGGCGTCGGGAGGCGAATTGGCGAGGTTCCTGCTCGCGATCAAGGTGCGCCTCGCCGAGCGCGGCACAGCGCCCACCCTCGTGTTCGACGAAATCGACACCGGCGTCGGCGGCGCCGTCGCCGACGCGATGGGTCAGCGCCTGGCGCGGCTTTCGGCGCGCGCTCAGGTGCTGGCGGTGACCCACGCGCCGCAAGTGGCTGCGCGGGCGCAGAACCACTATCGAATCGTCAAAACCGATGTCGGCGTCGGCGAGCGGGTCGCGACCCGCGTCTCACGCCTCGGGGCGATCGAGCGGCGGGAGGAAATCGCCCGCATGCTCGCCGGGGCCGAAATCACCCGCGAGGCCCGGGCAGCCGCCGAAAGCCTGATCGAAAAGGCGGAATGATGACCGGAAAAGGACGCTCGCGGCGCCGGAATTGGCTTGCCCGGCCGCCCACCTTGGCCCTATCAAGCCGTTTCGCCTGTGCGTGAGGAGGGCTTTCGCAATTGGCAACGACCGGCATGAGCCCGGATGAGCGGCAAGCGGCCACCGAGGACCGCCGGCGGGCCCGTCTCGCCGCGTCGCTGCGGGAGAATCTGAAGCGCCGCAAGGCGCAGAGCCGTGCGCGGGCGGCCGAGGCGGCGCCGTCGGACGGGCCGGTGGAGCGGACGCCTGGCGATTTGAGACGCTGACAGCGGGATCGCCCGGGCGGGCTACGGTCCTGATCGGATTTGGGCTAGAGGGACAAGGGGATGGATCGCATACAAATTCGCGGCGGCGCGGCGCTGAACGGCGTGATCCCGATTTCGGGCGCGAAGAACGCCGCGCTGCCGCTGATGATCGCGTCGCTGTTGACGGATCAGACGCTGACCCTGGAAAACCTGCCTCGCCTCGCCGACGTCGCCCAATTGGCGCATATCCTCGGCAATCATGGCGTCGACTATTCGATCGACGGCAAGCGGATCGGCGAGGACACGGGGTCCGGCCAGACCGCGCATCTGCGCGCCCGCACCATCGTCGACACCTCGGCGCCGTACGAACTGGTGGCGAAGATGCGCGCCAGTTTCTGGGTCATCGCGCCGCTCGTCGCGCGGATGGGCGCAGCGCGCGTGTCGCTGCCGGGCGGCTGCGCGATCGGCACCCGGCCGGTCGACCTCCTGCTGATGGCGCTCGAGAAGCTCGGCGCGCAGATCGACATCGACGGCGGCTATGCCGTCGCCAAGGCGCCCAAGGGCCTGATCGGGGCGGAGATTGAATTTCCCAAGGTGACGGTCGGCGGAACGCACGTGGCGATGATGGCCGCGTCGACCGCGCATGGGGCGACGCTGATCCGCAACGCCGCCCGCGAGCCGGAAGTGGCGGATCTCGCCGCCTGCCTCAACAAGATGGGCGCGCGCATCCGCGGCGCAGGCTCCTCGACAATCGAAATCGAGGGCGTGGCGCGCCTGAACGGCGCTCACCATCGCGTTCTGCCCGACCGGATCGAAGCGGGGACCTACGCGACGGCGGTGGCGATGACCGGTGGCGACCTGATGCTCGAGGGCGTGGGCGAGGACCTGCTGGAGAAGGCGCTCGAAGCGCTGACGGCGGCGGGCGCGACGGTGACCAGCGACAATCGCGGCGTCCGCGTCAGGCGCAACGGCGCGGGGCTAAAGGCGGTCGACATCGCCACCGCGCCGTTTCCCGGCTTCCCGACCGATCTGCAAGCCCAGTTCATGGCGCTGATGACGCGCGCGCGCGGCGTCTCGCGGATCAAGGAGACGATCTTCGAGAACCGTTTCATGCACGTGCAGGAGCTTGCGCGCCTGGGCGCGAGCATCAAGCTCGAAGGCGACACCGCCATCGTCAGCGGCGTCAAGCGCCTGCGCGGCGCGCCGGTGATGGCGACCGACCTGCGCGCGTCCGTCTCGCTGGTCATCGCCGGCCTCGTGGCCGACGGGGAGACGATCGTCAATCGCGTTTACCATCTCGACCGCGGCTTCGAGCGGCTGGAAGAGAAGCTCGGCGCCTGTGGCGCCGACATCGCAAGGATCGCGGGCTAGGGCGATGGACGATCGCGCGGCGACGCTCAAGCTGATCGCGCTCGACCGGGAGGGCCTCCAGGTCATTTCCGCGCATACGCAGAACACTTGCGTCAAGCGTTCCGACATGGCCTGGCTGCCGCGGCAGCACCGGTTCGTCGTCGCCGGCATGCGCTACGACTGGGTAGGGGCGAAGACCGGCCCGGCGGAGCGCGTCGCCAGCATCCTCAGGTTCGACCGCGTCCTCAAGGTTTCGCATCTCGGCCTCGAGCACCTGGACTCGGAAGCGACCCTCAATCTCCTGGCGGTGACGTTCGAGAAGACCGATCCGCCGGCCGGCATGATCATTCTTGCCTTCGCCGGCGAGCTGGTGCGCCTCGAGGTCGAATGCGTCGAGGTCGAGCTGCGGGACATGGGGCTGCGCCTGCCGGCGGAGGCCTGTCCCGGCCATGCCCTGACCGACACGTCGGCTGTCTGAATAAAGCCCGCGTTGGAGAGTTCCCTTCTGCCATGGCGATTACGCTCGATATGCGGTCGGCGGATTTCGAGCGGCGCTTCGCGGAGCTCATCGCCGCCAAGCGCGAGTCGACGGCCGACGTCGACGTCGCGGTCGCCGCCATCATCGCCGACGTGCGCGCCCGCGGCGACGAGGCGCTGGCCGAATTGTCGCTCCGCTTCGACCGCGTCGACATCGCCAGGCTCGGGCTCAGGATCGGCGCGGCCGAGGTCGAGGCCGCGATCGCGGCCTGCGCGAAGACCGCGCTCGAGGCGCTGAAGCTCGCGTACAGCCGGGTGACTGACTTTCACCGCCGCCAGAAGCCCGCCGACCTTCGTTTCACCGACCCGCTCGGGGTCGAGCTCGGCTGGCGCTGGCGGCCGATCGACGCGGTCGGGCTCTATGTTCCCGGCGGGGCGGCGAGCTATCCGTCCTCGGTCGTGATGAACGCCGTGCCGGCTAAGGTCGCGGGCTGCCGCCGGCTGGCGATGGTCGTGCCGACGCCGGACGGCCGCATCAACCCCTTGGTGCTCGCCGCGGCGCGCATCGCCGGGGTCGATGAGATCTATCGCGTCGGCGGCGCGCAGGCGATCGCCGCGCTCGCCTATGGCACGCCAACGATCGCGGCCGTGGACAAGATCGTCGGCCCCGGCAACGTCTATGTCGCGGCGGCCAAACGGCAGGTGTTCGGCGTCGTCGGCATCGACATGATCGCCGGGCCGTCCGAGGTTGTCATCCTCGCCGATCGCGGCGCGGATCCGCGCTTCGTCGCCGCCGATCTCCTGGCGCAGGCCGAGCATGACGAGGCCGCGCAGTCGATCCTCATCACCGACGACGCGGGCCTGGCGCGCGCGGTCGAGTCCGAAGTCGACCGCCAGCTCGCCGATCTGCCGCGGGCCGAGACCGCCGGCGCCAGCTGGCGCGACAACGGCGCGATCATCGTCTGCCCGTCGCTGGAGTCCGCGCTGCCGCTGGTCGACCGCCTCGCGCCGGAGCATCTCGAGATCATGACGGATGACGCCGAGGCGCTCGCCGGCAAGATCGCCAACGCCGGCGCGATCTTCCTCGGCGCGCATACGCCCGAGGCGATTGGCGATTACGTCGGCGGCTCGAACCATGTCCTGCCGACCGCCCGCTCGGCCCGCTTCTCGTCGGGCCTTGGCGTGCTCGATTTCATGAAGCGCACGTCGCTGCTCAAGTGCGACGCCCGCTCGCTCGAGGTTCTCGGCCCGGCGGCGGTGACCCTGGGCGAGGCCGAGGGGCTTGAGGCGCACGCGCGTTCGGTTGCGTTGCGGCTTCGCGCGAATCGCCCATGACTCGCAAGCCGGCCAAGAGCCGCAATCGCCTCGCCGGGGTCGTCCTCGACGAGGCGACAATCCCGCGCGGCGCGGCCGATGTCGATCACGAGCGGGCGGTGGCGATCTTCGACCTGATCGAAGAGAACGCGTTCGCCGTTCCGGGACGCGACGACGGCCCCTTTACGCTGATGATCTCGCAGGAGGAATCGAAGCTGACCTTCGACGTGAGGACCGCCGGCGGCGAGCTTGCCGCCTCGATCGTGGTGTCGATGACCCCGTTCCGGCCGCTGCTCAAGGATTATTTTCTCGTCTGCGAGACCTATTATTCCGCCATCCGGACCGCGAGTCCGCGCCAGATCGAGGCGATCGACCGCGAGCGCACGACGCTCCACAACGAAGGCGCCGATCTCATGGCCCAGAGGCTCGCCGGCAAGGTCGAGATCGACCAGGCCACCGCCCGGCGCCTGTTCGCGCTCGTTTCGGCGCTGCGCTGGCGGGTGTGAGTTGTGCGAGAGCCCCCTCCACCGCCCTTCGGGCGGTTCCCCTCCCCCATTACGCTGCGCTCCATGAGGGAGGATAAGGGGCCGCAGGTCGACCTTCTCCTCCCCTGCGAAGCGCGGGAGGAGGACCGTCCGAAGGACGGTGGAGGGGGCGCTCCATCGCCACTGATC
>JBAUXQ010000867.1:0-3828 GCA_049584355.1 Roseiarcus sp.
GCGCCAGTGACCTTCGGCCAGATGAGCTGGGTCGCGCCGACGCCGCCGCAGAAGAGGACGAGCGCGATCAGCCATGGCGCCGCCGACGAAGCATCAACCTTAAAGCCGAACAGCCGCATGACCGAGCCTTCGCTGCGCGCCAAGGCCAACTGGCGCTCGGCCAGTTCGATCAGCATCACGGCCCCGACGAATCCGGCGGCGAGCGCCGGCGCGACCGTCGCGTAGGCGGGCGCCAGACGCCAGAGTTCGCGCTTTAGCATCGCCTCCCGATGCAGCATCAGCCATCCGGCGACGCCGCCGGGAGCGAACATGACGAAGCCGATGAACATAAGGCCGAAATAAAGCTGCCAGGCGTTGGTGACGTCGGAGAGCGAGATTTGCAGGAAGGTGACGACGATCGCGCCGATGATTGGCCCGGCGAAATATCCGATGCCGCCGATATAGGACATGAGCAGCACCAGGCTCGATTGCTGAGCGCCGAGCTGTTGGGCGTTCATGATCTCGAAGTTGATCGCCGTCAGTCCGCCGGCGACGCCGGCGAAGAACGCCGATATCGTGAACGCGAGGAAGCGGATCGTCTGCGCGGAATAGCCGAGATATTCGACCCGCTCACCGTTTTCGCGCACCGCGTTGCACATCCGTCCGAACGGCGTCCGGGTCAAGGCGTACATCGCCGCGATGCAGACGAAGCACCAGACGGCGACGAGGTAATAGACTTCGATCTGCGGCCCGAACTTGTGGCCCAGGAACGGCGCCATCTTGGTCCGGTTGGTGGTGATCCCCTCCTCGCCGCCAAAAAACGAGCGGAGAATGAACGAGCTCGAGGAGACGAGCTCGCCGAGCCCCAGCGAAATCATGGAAAAGACGAGTCCGGCCCGCTTGGTCGAGATGAAGCCGAACAGAATGCCGAAGGCGAGCCCGGCCGCGCCGCCGATCAGGGGAATGACGACGACTGGCACGCCGGCCTTGGCGTGGATGAGGGCGTTCATCGCGTGAATACCGACAAATCCGCCGAGGCCGAAATAAACCGCGTGGCCGAACGACAAGAGGCCGGTCTGTCCGAGCAGCATGTTGAACGACAGGGCGAAAATGATCATCTCGCCCATGACCGACATCATCGTCAGCGATGACCCGGAGGCGAAAATGTGCGGCGCGCCGGCGAATAGCGCCGCCAGCGCCAGCCATGGCCAAAGCGAGCGCAGCGCCGGCGTCACGATTCGCGCGTTCCGATGAGGCCGGTCGGCCGGAAGATGAGCATGGTCACCAGCAGGAGATAGGGGATGATCGGCGCGAGCTGCGCCACCGTCACCTGCCACAGGTCGCCGAGCCAGGGCGGCGCGACCGGGCCGAACAGCTCGGCAAGCGAAAAGTTCATCGCCACCGCGAAGGTCTGCACCAGGCCGATGAGCAGCGAGGCGAGGAAGCCCCCGGTGAGCGAACCGAGGCCGCCGACGACGATGACGACAAAGAGAATGGGCCCAAGCGACGCCGCCATCGACGGCTGGGTGACCAACGCCGGGCCGGCGATCACGCCCGCCAATCCCGCCAGCGCCGAGCCCGCGCCGAACACCAGCATGAACAGCCGCGGCACGTCGTGCCCCAGCATCGCGACCATGTCCGGATGGGTCAGCGCCGCCTGAATGATGAGGCCGATGCGGGTCCGGGTCAGCACGATGAGCAGCGCGGCGAACATCGCCACCGCGATCAGGAGCATAAACATGCGGTAGGCGGGATAGTTCGTATCGAGCAAGCGAAAGGCGACGAAGTCGAGCGACGGCGGGACGTTATAGTCGACGGGCAATTTGCCCCAGATCATCTGCACGACTTCTTCGATGACGAACGCGAGCCCGAAGGTGAACAGGAGCTCCGAAACATGGCCGAGCCGATGCAGCCGCCTGAGCCCGTAGCGTTCGACCAGCGCAGCGATCGCGCCGACGCATAAGGGAGCAACAACGAAACCGGTCCAGAAGCCGAGGTGGCGACTGATCTCGAAACCAAAATAGGCGCCGAGCATATAGAAGCTGGCGTGCGCAAAGTTCAGCACGCCCATCATGCTGAACACCAGCGTCAATCCGCTCGCCAACATGAACAGCAGCATCCCATAGAGGACGCCGTTCAGGGTCGAGAAGACGATGATCTGGAGCATCGGCGCCCAACTTTCAGCGCGGGGCCGAGCGCCGGTTCGCGTCGGCGCTCGGTGCGTCGGCGCGTCGGCCGGCGCCCTGATCGCTAGGGCCGCTCCATCTTGCAGGTCGTCGGCAGAACCGTGTCGTTGGCTTTGACGATTCCAAGCGTCTTCCAACCCCAGCCGGTGCCCTCTTCGTCGAACTTCGCCCCGGGATCCAACGGGCCGAAGCTGCTGATGTAGATGTCCTGGAAGAACTGATGATCGTCCTTGCGCATCGTCGCGTCGCCGCCGTCGAAGGCGGTGACGGTCATCCCCTCGAGTTTGTCGGCGATGGCTTTGGGGTCGTCCGATTTTGCGAGCGCCGAGGCCTTCGCCAACATCCGCATCTCGTTGACCGCGCGGGGGTAGAAGAGCGCGACGCCCTCTTTCGCGCGGAAGTCGGCTTCCCATTTCTGCGCGGATTCGGGGGCCGAGTTGGGAACGCCTTCGTTGATCTGAAAAACGCGATGGGAGAGGCCGGTCTGCTTGATCGCGGTCGGCCCGCCGGCGCCGCCGGCATAGTACGTGTACCAGTCGGTCTGCAGACCGGCGTCGGCGGCCGCCTTGAGCAAGAGCGCGATGTCTTGCCCCCAATTTCCGGTGATCACGGTATCGGCGCCGGAGGCTTTGATCTTGGCGATGTAAGGAGAAAAATCCGTGACTTTCAGGAGCGGATGCACTTCGTCGCCGACAATCTCAATATCCGGGCGCTTCTCGGTGAGCATCGCCCGCGCCGCCTTGCGCACGGCCTGGCCAAACGAATAATCCTGGTCGATCAGATAGACCTTCTTGATGTTCGGCCGGTCCTTCATGAAGTTGGTCAGGGCGGCCATCTTGATGTCGGAATTGGCGTCCCAGCGAAAGTGCCAAAAGGAGCATTTGTCGTTGGTCAGCACCGGATCGACGGCGGCGTAATTGAGATAGATGATCTCCTTGCCGGGATTTCGGTCGTTGTACTTCGTCACCCAATCCGTCAGGGCCGCCGCGACCGACGAGCCGTTGCCCTGGGTGATGATGCGGATGCCCGCGTCGGCCGCTTTTTGCGCCTGGATCAGGCTCTCCTGCGGATTGGTCTTGTTGTCGAGGGGAACGATCTCGACCTTCTTGCCGTTCAGTCCGCCCGCAGCGTTGAGCTCGTCGGCGAGATATTGAAAGGTCTTCAGGCCCACTTCGCCGATCGACGCCCCGCCGCCCGAAAGCGGATCGATATAGCCGATCTTGGCAGTGTCGTCGGCCAGCGCCGGAACGACAAACAAGCTCGCGCCGAGCGCGATGCCGACAATCCTTGCCTTCATGACGTCCTCCCTTGCCGGCCTTAGCGAATCTGGCCGATTTCGTTGGCTGGCACCATGATCCTACGCAACCGGATTGTCCAGGCGGGGCGACGACGTGACTGCGGAATTGCGGCGCGATCGCCGACTGGCGCAGAACGTGGGGCGGCTCCCGTCCTCCGAATCCTGCTCACCCCCCGCCCGCCTCCCGTTCCCTGAGCTTGAACCGCTGGATCTTGCCGGTCGCGGTCTTGGGCAATTCGGCGATGAACTCGATGGCGCGCGGGTATTTGTAGGGGGCGAGGCGGTCCTTGACGAAGCGCTGCAACTCGCCCTCGTCGGCTGAGGCGCCCTCCTTCAGCACCACGTAGGCCTTGGTCTTGACCAGGC
>JBAUXQ010000868.1:0-2521 GCA_049584355.1 Roseiarcus sp.
CCGGGCTGGCCGAGCCCGAGGGGAATCGCGGCGCTCGGGCGCCCTGGCTGGCACATCGAATGCTCGGCGATGTCGATGGCGACATTGCTCGAGCCGTTCGGCGGCGGCCTCGAATGCGACGACCCGAGCCGCAATGTGTTCGACATTCACGGCGGCGGGATCGATCTCGTGTTTCCCCACCACGAGAACGAGATCGCGCAGTCCTGCTGCGCCTTCGGCTCGCGGCGGATGGCCAATGTCTGGATGCACAATGGTTTCCTGCAGGTCGAAAGCGAGAAGATGTCGAAGAGCCTCGGCAACTTCGTCACCATCCATGAGTTGCTGCGCACCACGAAATTCGGCGGCCGCAAATGGTCCGGCGAGGCGCTGCGGCTGGCGATGCTGCGCGGGCATTACCGGCAGCCGATCGACTGGACGGCGAAAGCGCTGGAGGAGGCGGAGGCCACGCTGGACCGCTGGTACGACGGGGTGGGAGATGTCGAGGCGGGCAAAGAGATTGCGCCGACTGTCCTCGACGCACTCTCAGACGACTTGAATACCCCGGCGGCGATTTCAGAATTGCATCATTTGGCGCACGGAGGCTGGGGCCCATCCCGATTCATCGGTTCCGGGGCTTCGACGCCGGAAGCGCCGCGGAACGTTTTGGCAGATCCGAGCTTGTTCAAGGCGAGCGCCAACTTGCTCGGCCTCATGCAATCGACGCGGTCGGAGCGCCTCGCTTCGGCGCGGGCCGAAGCGCGCATCGCCTTGGCTGGAAGGATGGGCGCTTCGCCTCCCCAGCACTTCGTCCTAGACGCGGAGCCGGCGTCAATTTCAGTCACTCCAGGCAACGCCGCCATGACTGTCAAAAGGGGCGACGGAACACATGAGGCCGATGCAGAAACGGAGAAATTCATCCGTGAGAAGATTGAGCGTCGCAACGTCGCTCGCGCGAAAAAGGACTTCGCTGAAGCCGACAAGATTCGCGACGAACTCGCCGCACTCGGCATTGCGCTAAAAGACAACAAGGACGGGACAACAACTTGGGAGCCGAAGCGATGAGCGCCGTCGCCCTGCGCCCCTACGTCCCCGCTGACGCGAAGCGCTGCGCCGAGATTTTTCGCGCCAGCATCGAGGAACTGGCGGCGGAGGATTACGACACCGACCAGCGCGAGGCGTGGGCCTCACGGGCCGACGACGAAGAAGGTTTCGGCGCCCGGCTCGCCGGCGCCTTGACCCTGCTCGCGGTGATCGACGGCGCGACCGCCGGCTTCGCCAGCCTCAAGGGGGCTGAGGAAATCGACATGCTCTTTGTCGATCCCGAATTCGCTCGCCAGGGCGTGGGGCGAACGCTCGTCGACGCGTTGACCCGGCTCGCCCAGTCGCGCGGCGCCAGGCGCCTGACCACCGAGGCGAGCGACGTCGCCAAGCCGCTGTTCGAGCGCCAGGGGTTCACCGCCCAGAAGCGCAATCTCGTGCGCAAGGGCGACCAATGGCTCGCCAACACCACCATGACCAAAACCCTCGGCGCGGAGCCCGCGCCCCCGACCCGACATTGACGATGAGCGCCATGGCCAAAGATCACCACCTCGTCCTGATGAGCGGCGCCGTAGGCGGCGCGTCTCGAAGGACCCTCCAGATCGCGCAGACGGCGCCGCCTGCTGGATCATGCTTCGAGCCCCCGGACTGTGATCCGGGGGGACGCTTCGCCTCGCTCCTCAGCATGAGGGATGCGCTGCGCCGCTTTCCTCCACTGCGGCTTTGACGATGACAAACAAAGAACGCCTCTACCTGTTCGACACCACGATGCGCGACGGCGCGCTAACCACCGGCGTCGACTTCTCGCTCGATGACAAGCGCCACATCGCCGCGATGCTCGACCGGCTCGGCGTCGACTATGTCGAGGGCGGCTATCCGGGGGCGAACCCGCTCGACACCGAATTTTTCAGGACGAAGCCGACGAAGCGGGCGCGCTTCTGCGCCTTCGGCATGACCAAGCGACCCGGCCGCTCGGCCGCCAACGATCCGGGCCTCATGGGGCTGCTCGCCGCCGACGCCGACGCGATCGTCTACGTCGCCAAGACTTGGGACTATCACGTCCATGTCGCGCTCGGCTCGACGCTCGAGGAGAACCTCGACAGCATAACCGACAGCGTCAAGGCGGCGGTCGGCGCGGGCCGCGAAGCAATGGTCGATTGCGAGCATTTCTTTGACGGCTACAAGGCCAATCCGAAATACGCGCTTCTCTGCGCCAGGACCGCGATCGAAGCCGGCGCGCGGTGGGTGGTCTTATGCGACACCAACGGCGGAACGCTTCCGCACGAGGTCGAGCGCATCGTCGGCGAGGTCGCGCGCGTCATTCCCGGCGAACGTCTCGGCATCCATGCCCACAATGACACCGGCAACGCGATCGCCAACTCGCTCGCCGCCGTCCGCGCCGGCGCGCGGCAGATCCAGGGTACTTTGAACGGCCTCGGCGAGCGGTGCGGCAACGCCAATCTCGTGACCCTCATCCCGACGCTGGCTCTGAAGCCCGAACTGG
>JBAUXQ010000869.1:0-2441 GCA_049584355.1 Roseiarcus sp.
GATCAGTCCCAGGCCGATCGCGCCCACGGCTGCGTCGCCGCCGCCGGCGGCGAGAGCGACGCCGCGCGGCAGTCCGAGCTCGTCGGCGGCCTTGGGTCCGATCCGCCCGGCCAGGGCCGACCCCTCGATGAGCCGCGGCGCCCAGGCGGGATCGGCCTCGCAAGCCAGGAAGGCTTCCGTCGACCAGGCCCGCGCCGCCTCGTCGAGGAGCCACGTCCCGGCGGCGTCGCTCATGTCGGTGGCCAGTTCGCCGCCGAGCTTGAGGCGCAAATAGTCCTTCGGCGACAGGACCCAGGCGGTTCGGCGGCGATTGTCCGGCTCTTGCCGGGCGATCCATTTGAGTTTCGGCCCGGTGAAGCCGGGCATCGGCTTCACGCCGACGATCCCGGCCAACTCTGGATGATCGGAGGCGAGCTCGCGCGCCTCGCGATGGGCGCGGGCGTCATTGTGCAGGATGGCGGGGCGAACCGGCTTCATGGCGCGGTCGAGGAGGACCGCCCCGTGCATCTGGCCGGAGAAGCCGATCGCCTTCAGCGCGCCCAGCGCCCTGGCGCCGGAATTCTTGATGTCCGCGATCGCGCCGGCCATGGCGGCCGCCCAGACGTCGGGATCCTGCTCCGACCAGCCGGGGCGCGGACGGTCGGGCGAATAGGCGCGCTGGGCGCTGGCCACCGGCGCGCCGCGCTCGTCGGTCAGCAGCGCCTTGAGCCCGGAGGTTCCGCAGTCGAGCCCGAGATACATGGCGCGAGTACTGCGCCGCGCCGCGAGCGTTCACAAGCGGGCGGCGAGATTGTCGTTATTCCCTTGCGGGAGAGGGTCGGTGAGGACGGATCGCGCCGTCAGGGCTTTTGCAAGGCGCCGTGCGGCCCTAACCCTCATCCGGCCCTTCGGGCCACCTTCTCCCGAGGGGAGAAGGGAATGGCGGAGCCCGCTTCAGTGCCGCCAGGCTTCGCACCGGGAGAACGACGGCGTGGGTGCGCGCCAGTCCTCCACAGGGTCAGGATCGGCTTCATCCAGTTCGCGGACCCGTTCCAGAATGTACCTGAGACCCGAAAGAATCGGCTGGTCGGCGCCGCGCGCCGCGTGGCCGACGCCCTCCCAGTCGCCGTGGCCGGCTTGGCGCGAGAAGCGGCGAACGAGCCCAGCGGCGAAGGCGCCGCTTGTCAGGTTGCGCTTGGCCGCGTCGCGCGACAATCTGCGGGCGAAATCGCCGCCGATCGAAAGAACCGCAGCGCGCGCGACATGAGGATTGGAGCAGGTCAGGACGATCTCGCGGACGATCATAAGGCAGGCTCCTCTCTTGGCGCAGGCCCAGAAAAAATCTTATGACCAGCGAATTTGTTCTCAGCGTGTCATCGGGCAAAAAAATTCTTTCAATTTGGCAACGGTCAATGTTTAGACAGCGCAACGTCAAGGAACCGTCACATTGCAGCGTGTGCGCCGCAGCATCAATCTGGACTTTTGATCTCACATGGCGACAATCGTTCAGGGCATATGCTTCGCATACACTCATTTGCTCAGGTTAGCGCTTTGATATTTACTGTATGATTACCGGATTCCGCGGGCTGATTGGACAGGGGCGCCGGCGAGACCGGTCAGCCGCCGCGCCGCATCAACATCCCGCGCGCGGGGTCGTAGGCGATAATCGCGGCGGCGAGAAAGACTGCCGTGCAGCCGGCGACAACGGCGAGCGAGACCGGGTCGACCTTGCCCCAGAAAGCGAAGCGGATCAGTTCGACCGCGTAGGTGAACGGATTGAGCCGGCAGACAGTCGCAAGCCACGGGCTGCCCTCCTGCACGCGCCACAGCGGATAGAGAGCGGAGGAGGCGAAGAACATCGGGAAGATGACGAAGTTCATCACCCCGGCGAAGTTCTCGAGCTGCTTGACGAGCGAGGACAGCACCATGCCGAGCGCGCCCAGCATCAGCCCTGACAGGATGAGCGCCGGCAGGATCGTCACGTAGCCCCACGGCGTCGGCGGCTCGATCTCCCAGAAATAGGCGACGACGAGATAGGCGTAGACCTGCAGGATCGAGACGGCGACGCCGGCGATCAGCTTGGCGGTCAACAGGAACCAGCGCGGCGCGGGGCTGACCAGCAAGAGACGCATCGAGCCCATCTCGCGATCGTAAACCATCGACAGCGACGACTGCATGCCGTTGAACAGCTGGATCATCGCGATCAGGCCCGGCGTGATATAGACGTCGTAGAGAACATAGGTCTCGTAGGGTGGGATGATCGAGACGCCAAGCACCTGGCGGAAGCCGGCGGCGAAGATGAAAAGCCACACCAGCGGGCGAACCAGAGCGGAAACAAACCGCTCGCGCTGATGCAGGAAACGCAAGCCTTCGCGCCAGACAATTCCGTGAAGGCAGATCCAATAGGCGCCGAGGCCGAACGGCGCTGGCGTTTCGCTCTCGATAGCGCTCACGACGTCGCC
>JBAUXQ010000870.1:0-3541 GCA_049584355.1 Roseiarcus sp.
GGGTGCGGGTGATGTTCGAAGGCGGCTCGCGGATCGTCTACCGCCTGAGCGGCACCGGCACGGTCGGGGCGACGCTCAGGGTCTATATCGAGCACTACGAGCCGCCGTCGGGCAAGCTCGACCAGGAGACCCAGACCGCGCTCGCCGACCTCATCGCGCTCTCACGTAGTCTCGCGGAGATCGAGAAGCGAACCGGGCGCAAAGCGCCGAGCGTGATCACGTAGAGTCCAGGACGCACTGGCAGCCGCTGAAATTACGTAAATTACGTTCTGCTCAATTGAAACGTATTTCAGCGGAAAGCAACACGTCGTGCCCCTATTTCTTCAGCGCCTCGAGCACCTTGACCGAAGCCCGTCCGTTGACCTCGAGCCCGTTCTTCTGCTCGAAATCGGCGATCGCCGCCTTGCTCTTGGTCCCGATATCGCCGTCCGGCGGCCCGCCGACGTCATAGCCGCGCTGCGAGAGCCGCGCCTGCACTTCCTTACGCCCCTCGCGCGACAGCAGCGGATCGTCGGTCGGCCACGGCGTGACGATGCCGGAGGCGCCGGCGAGCTTGTCCGAGAGCACGCACGCGGCGAGGGTGTAGGATTCGGCCGCGTTGTACGAATAGACGGCGTCGAAATTGCGCGTCACCAGAAAGGCCGGCCCGTCGCGTCCCGCGGGCAAAAGCAGAGCCGCGTCGCCTCCCCCAAGCGGGCGGCCGTCGACGCGAGTGAACCCCTTGGCGGACCAGAATGACATGGATTGCTTCGCCTTGCGCCCGGTTGGGCCTGAATAGCCGGGCGGCAGCTTGACTTCGAAGCCCCAGGGAAGCCCCGAGCGCCAGCCCGACTTGCTAAGGTAATGGGCGGTCGAAGCGAGGGCGTCGGGCGCCGAATCGACGATGTCGCGCCGTCCGTCGCCCTCGAAGTCGACCGCCAGGCGCAGGAAGGTCGAGGGCATGAACTGGGTCTGCCCGAACGCGCCCGCCCACGATCCGTTCAGTTTGTCGGCCGGTACGTCGCCGCGGTCGATGATCTTCAAGGTCGCCATAAGCTCGCCGCGGAAATAGCTGGCGCGCTCGCCGAGGCAGGCGAGGGTCGAGAGCGATTGCACGAGCGGGCGCTGGCCCATGTTCTGGCCGAAATTCGATTCGACCCCCCAGATCGCGGCCAGCATGTAGCGGCTCACGCCATAGGTCTCTTCGGCGCGGGCGAGCGCGCGCGATTCCCGCGCCATCGCCGCCTTGCCGTCGGCGACCCGCTCGGCTTCGACCAGCCCGTCGACATAATCCCACACCGGGGTCTTGAACTCCGGCTGCCGCTGCTGGAGATCGAGCACCTTCATGTCCGGCTGGAGCCCGTTGAAGGCCGCGTCGAGCGTCCTGGCGGAAATTCCCGCGCGCGAGGCCTCGGCCCTTAACGACGCGACGCATTCCGCGAAGTCCGCGCGGGCCGGCGCCGCCGCGACAAACGCGCCAAAGGCGGCGAGGCAGGAAAGGACAAAGCGTCTCATGCTTCGATCATCGGCGATTCGCGATTTGCCGTCGAGACGGCGCGATTGGGGTTAGAATGGCGCGCCGCAAACGAAAGGCGGGACGATGCGCTGGTCGATCACCATTGGCAGCTTCGGCGGAACGGCGGTCAAGATCCATATCACCTTCATCCTGTTTCTCGCCTGGATCGCCTTCAGCGCCTGGTCGAGGGGAGGCCCCGTGGCCGCGCTCGACAGCACGGTCTTCATCGTGCTCCTGTTCGCCTGCGTCGTGCTGCACGAGTTCGGCCATATCGCGGCGGCGCGCCGCTACGGCATCGGCACGCCGGAGGTGACGCTGTTGCCGATCGGCGGCGTCGCCAGCCTCCAGCGGCTGCCGAGCGACCCGTCCCAGGAGCTGGTGGTCGCGCTCGCCGGGCCCGCCGTCAATCTCGTCATCGGCCTCCTGCTCATCGCAGCCATCGGCCCGGCTCATCTCGCCGACCTGATGCAGATCGACAATCCCAGCCTGTCGCTGATCAGCCGCCTGGCGGTCGCCAACATCTTTCTCGCCGTCTTCAATCTGATCCCCGCCTTCCCGATGGACGGCGGGCGCGTTTTGCACGCGCTGGTGGCGATGCGGGTCGGCGGCCCGCGGGCGACCGAGATTGCGGCGAGGATCGGCCAGGCGCTCGCCTTCGGCCTCGGATTTCTCGGCCTGTTCGGCAGTCCGCTGCTCGTGTTCATCGCCATCTTCGTCTACATCGCCGCGGCCGCGGAAGCGCAGATGAGCGCCGCACACGAGTCGCTCAAGGGGGTGAGCGTCGGCGAGGCGATGGAGACGCGCTTCACTCCGGTTTCGATCGACGCCAATCTCGGCCAGGCGGTCGACGCGCTTCTGGCGACGGCGCAGCACGAATTTCCGGTCGTCGACGCGTTCGGCAAGCCGGTCGGGCTCTTGACCCGCGAGGACATCCTCAGCGCGGTGCGCAAGCACGGCGGCGACGAGCCGGCGAGCGCGTTCATGCGCTCGGGCGTCGACAGCGTCCGCCCGGCGACGCCGGTCGAAAGCGTGTTCGATCGCCTCCAGGGTCCAGGCTCGGCGGCGCTCTATGTCACCGACACCGACGGCAGGATCGTCGGCCTCCTGACGCGCCAGGCGCTGGGCGAGGTGATGATGATCCGCGCCGCGCGGCCCGACTGGCGGTTCGACCGCAAGGCTTGAGGCAGGCGCAGGGTTGACAGCGGCGCTCGCGCATCGAATATGACGGGCAATCACCAGCTTCCACCGCATGACCATGGACAAAATCGGGCGCCGGACCGTGGCGCTTTGCGCGCTCGCAGCAGCGCTGATCGCGGCTCAGCCCGCGAGCGCGGATTTGCGCATGTGCAACAATACCGGCAACCGGGTCAGCGTCGCGCTCGCCTATACCAACGGCGAGGGCTGGGTCAGCGAGGGCTGGTGGAACCTCAAGTCGCTCGATTGCGCGACGCTGCTGCGCGGCGCGCTGGCGGCTCAATATTACTACCTCTACGCGATGGACGAGCGGGGCGGCGAATGGAAGGGCAAGGCCTTCATGTGCACCTCGGATCGCGAGTTCAAGATCGACGGCCGGCAGGATTGCTTCGTGCGTGGCTACGACCGAACCGGCTTCTTCGAAGTCGACACCGGCAAGGACGCGAAGAGCTGGACGGTGCAATTGACCGACCAGGCGAACCCCTAAGTCTTTTCGGGCGATCACTCGGCCGCCTCGCGACTTGCGTCCGCGGCGCGGTCATGCTGAGGAACAGCGCCGGGCGCCGCCTCCCGAAGCGTGAGCTAGCCGCACGAAGCGCTGCGTCTTCGGCGCGGGTCGCGATCGAACGGGCGGCGGCGAACGCCGCAAATCCCACGGGGAGGAACGCCATTGCAGGCCCGTCGCCGTCGCCGCGTCAAGATCATCGCCACCCTCGGCCCCGCCTCGAACGATCGCGAAACCATCGCCGCCCTGTTCGCCGCCGGCGCCGACGTGTTCCGCATCAACATGAGCCACGCCTCGCATGACGGGATGCGCGAGCGGGTGGCGACGATCCGCTCGCTCGAGGAAGA
>JBAUXQ010000871.1:0-4670 GCA_049584355.1 Roseiarcus sp.
GCCGATCCTTCAGCAGCCTCAGGGATGTTTCGACGATCGTTTCGGTCTCGGGCCGCGGATCCAATACCTGGGGTGAAATCGTGAGCGTGAGACCCCAGAATTCGCGTTTTCCCACGATCCTTGACAGCGGCTCGCCAGCCGCCCGCCGCGCCGCGAATTCTTCGACCTTCCGGGCCGCGGATCCGAGCGGCTCTTGCGGGGCGACGATCAACGCGAGCGGCGAAACGCCGGACGCCGCTGAGAGGGTTATCCCGGCCTCTCGTTTCGGGTCTTCGATCCCACAAGCCTCAAAGGTTTCGACAAGGCAGGCGAGCGCTTCGGCGCGCCGGGTCGAAGCCCGAAGAGCAGCGCCGATCGTCAAGCGACCAAGCCGTGGCAGTGTTTGAACTTCTTGCCCGAGCCGCACGGGCAAGGTTCGTTTCGTCCAACCCGGCCCCACGTCGCAGGATTGTTCGGATTGCGGTCGGCGAGAGCGACAGCGGAGGGGGTCGCAAGGACCGTAACGCCGAGGTTCTCCGAGAACGGAGAGGGCGGCAGTTCATTTTCGCCGGTGGCGGGGTCGAGATGCTGGTACTGCATCGGCGGCGGCGGGGGCTCGGGTTGCTGGAACCGCACTTCGACCCGCGACATTTGGGCGATGACCGCTTCATGCCACTGCGTGATCAACTCGCGGAACAGCTCGAAGGCCTCTGACTTATACTCGTTCAGCGGATCGCGCTGCGCCATGCCGCGCCAGCCGATCACCTGACGCAGATGATCGAGCGTCACGAGATGCTCGCGCCACAGGTGATCGAGCGCCTGCAGGATGACCTGCTTTTCGACATAGCGCATCGCCTCGGGGGTATTGCGCTGAATGCGCTGCGCATAGGAGTCGGCGGCCGCCGCGTGAAGCCGGGTCGCCACTTCTTCGTCGGCGATGCCTTCCTCCTTCGCCCATTCATCGACCGGCAGGTCGAGGTTGAGCTTAGTGAGAACCTCGCTCTTGAGGCCCGCGGTGTCCCAGGCCTCGGGATAGGCGTCATGCGGAATGTGCTTGGCGACGACGTCGTCGATCACGCCTGTGCGCATGTCCTCGATCGTCGATTCCAGCGATTCGGACGCCATCATCCGGCGCCGGTCCTCGAAGATGACCTTGCGCTGGTCGTTCATGACGTTGTCGAATTTGAGAATGTTCTTGCGGATGTCGAAGTTGCGCGCTTCGACCTTTTGCTGCGCCTTTTCGAGCGCCTTGTTGATCCACGGATGGACGATCGCTTCGTCTTCCTTGAGCCCGAGGCGCTTGAGCATCGCGTCCATGCGCTCCGCGCCGAAAATGCGCATGAGATCGTCCTGGAGCGACAGGAAGAACTTCGACCGGCCGGGGTCGCCCTGCCGGCCGGATCGGCCGCGCAACTGGTTGTCGATGCGGCGGCTTTCGTGCCGCTCGGTGCCGATGATGTAGAGCCCGCCGGCCTCGATCGCCTTCTGCTTGAAGGCCGCGACTTCCGCCCGGATCGACGCCTCATGCGTCTCGCGCGCCTCCTGCGGCGCGGCCGGGTCGATCTCCTGCTTGACCCGCATCTCGACGTTGCCGCCGAGCTGAATATCGGTGCCGCGCCCGGCCATGTTGGTCGCAATCGTGATCGCGCCGGGAACGCCGGCTTCGGCGACAATGAAAGCCTCCTGCTCATGGTGGCGAGCGTTCAGGATGGCGAAGTTCTTCGACGGTTTGCCGGCGCGGGCCGCGGCGTAAAGCGCCGTGAGCGCGTCAGGCTTGGTGAAGTCGATCTTCTTGTAGCCCTGCCGCTCCATCTCCTCGCCGAGCAGCTCCGATTTTTCGATCGACGTGGTGCCGACCAGCATCGGTTGCATTTTCGCGTTCGCGTCCTCGATCTCGCGCACCACGGCGCGCATCTTCTCGTTGCCGGTGCGATAGACCTCGTCGTCCTCGTCGAGACGCGCGATCGGCAGGTTGGTAGGAATCTCGACGACGACGAGTTTGTAGATCTCCGCGAACTCGTCGGCCTCCGTCGCGGCGGTGCCGGTCATGCCGGCGAGCTTCTTGTAGAGGCGGAAATAGTTCTGGAAGGTGATCGAGGCCAGCGTCACGTTTTCGGGCTGGACGGTCACGCCCTCCTTCGCTTCGAGCGCCTGATGCAACCCTTCCGAGTAGCGCCGGCCGGGCATCATGCGCCCGGTGAATTCGTCGACGATCACGACTTCGTCGTTGCGGACGATATAGTCCTTGTCGCGCTGGAAGAGCTTGTGGGCGCGCAGCGCCTGATTGATGTGGTGGACGAGCGTCGCGTTGGCCGCCTCGTAAAGCGAACCTTCTTTCATCACCCCGGCAGAGCGCAGCAGCTCTTCGGCGTGCTCGTTGCCGACCTCGGTCAGATTGACCGTCCGCTGCTTCTCGTCGAGCTCGTATTCCTCGCGGGGGAGGTGCGGGATGATCGCATTGACCGCTACGTAGAGATTGGAGCGGTCCTCCGACGGGCCGGAGATGATGAGCGGGGTGCGCGCTTCGTCGACCAGGATCGAATCGACCTCGTCGACGATCGCGAAGGCATGGCCGCGCTGCACCATCTGGCCCATGTCGTATTTCATGTTGTCGCGCAGATAGTCGAAGCCGAATTCGTTGTTCGTGCCGTAGGTGACGTCCGCGGCGTAGGCCTGCCGGCGCTGATCGTCGTCGAGGCCGTGGACGATGACGCCGACGGTCATGCCGAGAAACGTGTAGATCTCGCCCATCCACTCCGAGTCGCGGCGGGCCAGATAATCGTTGACGGTGACGACGTGCACGCCTTCGCCAGCGAGCGCATTGAGATAGACGGCGGTCGTGGCGACGAGCGTCTTGCCCTCGCCGGTGCGCATCTCCGCGATCGCGCCTTCATGCAGAACGAGTCCGCCGATCAGCTGAACGTCGAAATGACGCTGCTTGAGGGTGCGCTTTGCCGCCTCCCGCACCGCGGCGAAAGCAGGCGCCAGGAGATCGTCCAGCGTCTTGCCGGCGGCGAGTTCGGCGCGAAACTCGGCGGTCTTCGCCCTGAGCTCGTCGTCGCTCAGCGCCTCGAACTCAGGCTCCAGCGCATTGATCGCCGCGACCTTTGGCCGATAGCCCTTCAGCCGGCGGTCGTTGGACGAACCGAAGACCCTCTTCATCACCGAGTCGAACTTCAGAGACGAGCCGAGCATTTTCGACCTTTCCGATTCCGTCCCGCGCGAAGGGGCCGGCGCCGCCTTTCGCCGGTCAACAGCAAGCGATCGGCGCGCGCCCCGGACGAAGGGGACAACAATAAAAAGCGCGAAAAAAGGCCGGAACCGCCCATTTTCGCGCCGGTGAACAGGGTTCGCCGTGAGATAGGAGGCGCGGTTTGGATTGTCAATGAAAGTGAGGGGTCTGAACCCGCTTGGCTTGCCGGCCCTAAGTAGGACTTCGCGGACCTCGCGAGCTGTTACCCAGGCGGAACAAGCCGCACACAAGTGTGAATTGACCCGCGCCAAATGCGATGGGCGCCCGAGCGTGCGCGACGGGCTGAGCCGCGCCGCTACTTCTGGCAGACCGGACAATAGAAGGTCGAGCGCCCGGAGTGCACGGTCCTGGCGATGATCCCGCGACAACGCTCCCTCACGCACGGCTGCCCTTCGCGATCGTAGACCTTGAAGACGTGCTGGAAATATCCGAGCTCGCCATTTGCTTGCCGGTGATCGCGAAGGGTCGAGCCGCCCGCCTCGATCGCTTCCTCGAGCACGTTGCGGATCGCTTCGGCGATCGCGGCCGCGGCGCGGGTTTGGGCGCCGCGGGCGTCCGCCAGGATGCGGGCTTGCCGAGTTGGCGCGAGGCGGGCGCGAAAGAGGGCCTCGCAGGCATAAATGTTGCCCAGTCCGGCGATGCGTTTTTGATCGAGCAACGCCGCCTTCAGCGACGTTCGGGCGCCGGCGAACAGCTTCGCCAGGCGATGCGCGTCGAAGTCGGGCGCGAGCGGTTCGGCGCCGAGACCGGAGAGTCTCGGATGTTCGGCGAGCGCCCCGGTCGGCGCCAGGTCCATGAAGCCAAACCGGCGGGGGTCGTTGTAGGTGACGACATAGCCATTATCCAGGACCATGACGACGTGATCGTGCTTGGGATCCTTCGAGCGTTCGTGGAGGAACGATCCGGGCATTGAAACCGCGGTTTTTTCAATCCGGAATGAGCCCGACATGCCAAGGTGGGCGATCAGCGTCTCGTCGCTGTCCAGCCGGAACAGAAGGTATTTGGCGCGTCGACCCATATCGACGATCCGCCGGCCGGTAAGCCGCCTCTCGAATGAGGGGGGAAACGGGAAACGGATGTCGGCTCGCCGCAACACGACCTTGTCGATGCGGGCGCCGAGCATGACGGGCGCGAGCCCGCGCCGGACGGTCTCGACCTCGGGCAGTTCAGGCATTCTGCCGGTCCCGGATCACCGCGAGAAAGGCTGAGCCGTATTTTTGCAGCTTGACCGCGCCGACGCCGTGAATGCCGGCCAGGTCGTCGAGCCCGCGAGGGCGTTCCTTCGCCATTTCGATGAGCGTCCGATCGGGGAAAATGACATAGGCTGGCTGCTTCTGCGCCGCCGCGATCGCGCCTCGCAGGGCTTTGAGCGCCGCGAGCAGTTCCGCATCGGCGTCGTTCGGCGCGGCCGGCGCGCGTGACCGCCGGCGCGCACTCC
>JBAUXQ010000872.1:0-3178 GCA_049584355.1 Roseiarcus sp.
CGTGCTGGCCGAGCAGACGCTTGCGGTCCCGCAAGACGAGGCGGCCGCGCTCGCCCTGGCGCGGGGCGCCCTTTCACTTGGGCTCGCGCGCTTGCCGTGGACCGGGACCGTCAGGCAATGGCGCGACCGCGTCATGTTTCTGCGCCGGGCCGAAGGCGACCCATGGCCCGACCTGTCGGACGAGGCGCTCGCCGCCGGCCCCGGCTGGCTGGCGCCGTTCCTCGCGGGCAAGACCCGGCTCGACGAGATCGGCGCCGACGACCTCGCCAGGGCGCTCGGCGCGCATCTTCCGTGGGATCTCGCGCGCCGCCTCGACGACGAGGCGCCAACCCATTTCCGCGCGCCGACCGGGACCCAAGCGCCGATCGACTACGAGGCCGAAGGCGGGCCTGCGATTTCGCTGCGGGTGCAGGAGCTGTTCGGGCTCAAGGAGCATCCGTCGCTGGCCGGCGGGCGCATTGCGCTGACGCTCGAGCTTCTTTCGCCCGCCCATCGCCCGATCCAGATCACGCGCGACCTGCCGGGCTTCTGGCGCGGCTCCTGGGCCGCCGTCCGCGCCGATCTCCGCGGCCGCTACCCCCGTCATTTCTGGCCGGAGGACCCCGCGGCCGCCGCGCCGACGACGCGGGCCAAGCCGAGGGGGACGTGACGGCGGGAACGCGGCGCGTTTCACGCCGCGGTTATGCGGACCGGAAGCCGCGTCCAGCCGCGCAGGGTATTGTTCAGAAGCGGCGCCGCCTCGCCGTCGGGCTCGATGCGCGCAAACGAGCGCGCCAGCGCCGCGAGCAGCGTTTCGCCTTCGAGCCTCGCCAGCAACTGTCCCACACACATATGGACGCCGCCGCCGAAGGCGACGTGGCCCGTAGTCGGGCGGCCGATGTCGTAGCGGTCCGGGTCGGGCCACTTGCGCGGATCGCGGTTCGCGGCGCCGAGCAGCATCAGCACCTTCTCGCCTTCTCCGATCGTCGCGCCTCCGAGCTCGACGTCTCGCGTCGTGGTTCGGAAGAACGTCTGCACCGGAGTTTCGAGCCTTACCGCCTCCTCGAACGCGGCGCGCGCCTTTGATGGATCGGCGCGCAAGGCGGCGAATTGATCGGGGTTCTCGGCCAGAGACCGCATCGCCGCGCCGAGACCATGAACGGTCGTGTCGAAGCCGGCGCTGAGCAGCGACCGGACCAAGAGCTCCGCTTCCTGCCGCGTCACTTCGCTCGCGTCGGCGCCGGCATGGATCATCGCTCCGATGCCGTTGTCCGCCAGCGCCTCGCGCTTGCACTGCGCCGTGATCCACTCGACGTGCGGCGCCATCTGCGCGACCGCCGCCCGGCGTAGCTCGTTGTCGGGGCCGAACATGTTGAACACCGTCGCCGCATAGGGCAACAGATGCTCGCGGCCTTCTTTCGAGAGGCCGACTGCATCGGGCATGACCATCATCGGATAGACTTCGGCGCAGTCGGCGATCGCGTCGAAGCGGCCTTTTCGCGCCAGCGTCTTCGCGAGCTCTTCCGCGGCCTCCGCGAAGCGCGCCCGCAGGGATCGCATCACGGTCGCCGACAGCGCGCGATTGAGGACGGCGCGGGCGCGATCGTGTTCGGGCGGATCGCGTTCGAGAACGAGGCTCGGCGGCCGCCAGGGCTTCTCGCGCTGAAAGTCGCTCAAACCCACGCCGCGGCTGGAACAGAAGGTCGCCGGATCGTTCAGGATTTGCCTGACCTCGGCGTGGCGCGCCGCGGCGTAGGCGCCGTACTTTTCCAGCCAAACGATCGGGCCTGCCTCCCGCAGCGCCTCGTGAGCGGGATGCGGATTGCGCAGAAAATCGAGCGAGAACGGATCGATTGCGGAAGCCGGAATCCCGGGCGGCGGACGACGCGCGGCGACATCCTGCAACATGGCGGCGTTTCCTCGGCAGAATCCAGGCTCGACCGACAGTATGACTACATAGTAGCGCTCGCAACCCGCGCGGGCGCTTCAGGCGACCAGTCTCGCGAGCCGCCTCGGGGCTACGAGGCGGTAGCTGCGGCGTACGAACGCCTCGACCTCGCGCCAGTCGGCCGCTTCGTCCAGGCCGACGCCGATCCAGCCCTTGGCGCCGAAATAGGGGGGGATGAAAAATCGCGCCGGCTCGGCGTCAATGATAATTTCCCGCGTCCCTAGCGGGACCTTGCACCAGAGCGCGAGCCAGTCGCTCCATGGCCGCTCGAGGGCGAAGATCTTGTCCCCGACGCGATACGACGGTCCGCGCCGCATCGGCTCCTCATGTGCTTCGGGAAGGGCGAGGCAGACGGCGCGCAGTCGCGCGTCGATCGCAAGAACCGGCATTCGACGCTCCGATCTCCCGCCATCATGAGCTTAACACAGGCGCGCCAGCCCCGCACGTTGACCTGCCGGACTGCCCGCCGGTAGCGTGGCCTTCGATGTCTCTCGACCTCTCCCCGCTCGATCACGAACTCCTCAGCGGCGCCCATGGCGGCGGCGCGGCGTTCGCGATGAGGCTCCTCGCGCGTTTCGCCGAGGCGGTCGGCGCGCTCCGCTTCATCGATATCGAGGCGGCGCATGTCGACGGCTGTCTCTATCTCGGCCGCGCGAGCCTTGATTTCGTGCTTAAGCTGACCGATCTCGGCGGCAAGGTTCGCGTGCCCACGACCCTCAACGTCGGCTCGCTCGATTTGATCCATCCCGAACTCTTTCGCGGCCCAAAGGAGGACGCCAAGAACGGCGCGCGGCTTATGCGAGCGCATGTCGAGCTTGGCTGCGCGCCGACCTTCACCTGCGCCCCCTATCAGAGCGTCCATCGCCCGCGCTTCGGCGCCCAGATCGCCTGGGGCGAGTCGAACGCGATCGCCTTCGCCAATTCGGTGATCGGCGCGCGAACCAACCGTTACGGCGATTTCATCGACCTTTGTTGCGCAATGACCGGCCGCGCCCCGGCATACGGGCTGCACCTGACGGAGAACCGGGCCGCGCGCGCTTTGGTCGAGGTCGTTTCGATTCCGGACGGTTGGGATTTGCAACAAGTCGCGGTCGCGGTCGGCCACACGATCGGGCGCCGCTGCGGCGGCCTCGTCCCGGCGATAGTCGGCCTGCCCTCGGGCGCAAGCGAGGACGATTTGAAGGCGCTGGGCGCCGCCGCCGCCTCGTCCGGCGCGGTGGCGTTGTTTCATGCCGTCGGCCTCACGCCCGA
>JBAUXQ010000873.1:0-2756 GCA_049584355.1 Roseiarcus sp.
CCGCGTGTTCAGCGAAGGCGGCCCGCGCGTCGCCGCGAGGCTGATCGCGCTCGGACTCGCGGACGAAGTCGCGCTGATCACGGCTGAAAAGCCGCTCGGCCGGCGCGGCGTTCGCGCGCTCAGCGAGGCGGCGCGAGCGGCGCTCTCGGACGGATCGCGCTATCGGCAGCATGAAACGCTCGACTACGGACCCGACACGATGCGGGTTTGGCGGCGGGCGGAATGATCGGCCATGGCGGCTTCCCGGCTACCTCCGGGCGCGATCATGGATCAGCGAAGCTTGCACCGACAAGAGTTCGCACTGGGTCCGTCGGAAGTAAAGACGGCCATCTTTGTCAAGGACGGGTAATAGTTCAGAATCCGGGCCCGCATCTGCAATTGTTTGTCGCACAATTGCAATTTTCATCGACATTACAACGGTATCAATCCTTTTTGTCACGTACAGTTCCACCAAATGTCGCAACATTTTAGTTTGAACGTGTATTTCGAGTCGCGGCGCCCGAACGTCGACTTCGTTCCAAATCATCTTGGCTGAGCGGTGGTCTTCAGACGGCGAGACATTCTCTTCAGATTGTATAAACGCCGCGACATCGACCGCGAAGCGGTCAAAAGTTTTCGCCCTATCGCCGACGGATAAAGCGTTCGCAACCGTCCCGACGCCGTGCAGAACAGAATATTGCAAAGGTGATGGCGGCACACGAACGATCGAATGGCCAGGAATCATTCGTTGCTGGCGAAGGATGTCATTAAAGGTTACGTCAATGTCCAGCCAATACAGTTTTAAACGCGGATCAGGCCGTTCGCGAAATGAAGTGTGACCAGCACTGTGTGGCATGATTCGAATGTAGATTTTATCCAGCCTCACGGAAAACTATCATATAATCGATCGTGCGGGAATGACCTGCGACGCGGCGGCGCAGACAGTCGATTACGCTTGGAAAGGGCGGCCTTTCGATGTTCACCGGAATTATCAGCGACGTCGGCGAAGTGATTGAAATGACGCCGTTGGGGGAGCGGACCCGGCTTACGATCGCGAGCGCCTATCCGGCCAAGTCGATCAATGTCGGCGCGTCGATCGGCAACGCGGGCGTCTGCCTCACCGTCGTTGGCGTCGGGCCGCACGCACGCGGCTCGGCGATCGCCTATGATGTCGGGGCCGAGACGCTCGCAATCGCTACGCTCGGCGAATGGCGGACAAGGGGCCGCGTCAACCTCGAGCGGGCGCTGAAGGTCGGCGACGAGCTCGGCGGCCACATGGTCAGCGGCCATGTCGACGGGATCGCCGAAATCCTCGCCCGCCGCGATTTCGACGGCATGGCCCATTTCACCTTCCGCGCGCCGAAGGGCTTATCGAAATTCATCGCCGTGAAGGGCTCGGTCGCGCTCGACGGGACATCGCTCACGGTGAATGCGGTCGAGGGGGATGAGTTCGAGGTGCTGCTGATCCCACACACGCTGAAGGTGACGACCTGGGGCGAGCGCAAGGCTGGCGATAAGGTCAACATCGAAGTCGACCAGATGGCGCGCTACGCGGCGCGGCTGATCGACGCGGGGCGGGGCGCGGGGTGACGTCGACGCGCGCTGGCCGCAAATCCTTTTCGATGAACTGTCGCAGATGGCGCATTACGCGGCAAGACTCATGCGGGCGAAGCGGGCTCGCTGAGCATGAGCTCCGCTTCGCTGCGGGTCGAGAAGACACGGTCGATCAGGCCCCAGTCGCGCGCACTTTCCGCAGTCATGAAGTGGTCGCGGTCCAGCGTACGCTCGACCTCATCGTAGGTCCTCCCGCAATGCTTGGCGTAGAGGCGGGTGATGCGTCGCTTGGTCTGGAGCGTCTCCTCGGCGTGAATGAGGATGTCGGACGCCTGTCCCTGGAACCCGCCGAGCGGCTGATGGACGTGGAGGCTGGCGTTGGGCAGCGCCGCGCGCTCGCCCGGCTCGCCCGCCATCAAGAGAAATGATCCCATGGATCGGGCGGTCCCGACGCAAAGGGTGCGGACGGGCGCCTTGATGAATTGCATCGTGTCATACATCGCAAGGCCGCTCGTCACGACGCCGCCGTAGGAGTTGATATAAAGGTCGATCGGCTTCTTCGGGTTCTCGGCCTCCAGGAAGAGCAGTTGCGCGCAGACCAGCGACGCCATCTCGTCGTTGACCTCGCCGCTGAGAAAGACAATCCGCTCCCGAAGCAGGCGGGAGTAGATGTCGAAAGACCGCTCGCCGCGGCTTGATTGTTCGAGAACCATGGGGACGAGTTGCATCGTGTCGCGCATGACGCGAATTCCTTCCAAACTTCAAGATTGACCGGCTTCGAGCCGCTCTCAGGCGGCCAGACCCATCGGGCGAAGGTTGTCATTCGCGCCGTTCCGGCGAGCGTCACCCTCAATCCGATGGATGATCCGGAATAACGTGCCGCCGTGAGGCGCGGGCTCGATCCGGAACGTAACGGTGCTCTCCGGGAACGGGGCGTCTTCCTCGCGCATTCGGTAGCGGACCTCCACGCCGGGAACCGACGCGATGGGCTCCGGTTCCGCAAGGTCCGCCTGCGGCAGCCACCGCTCGCGAAATGCGGCGACGGCGATGGCCCGCCATACTTTTTCCGGCGCCGCGTCGAGTTCGTACTCGAGCGCAATTTCCGCTTCCTCGCGCGGTTTGCTCGCAATGTCGCTCATTGATCCATGTCCTTCAGCAGCGCCTTGAGATCGTCGATGCGACGCGGCCAGTAGGCTCGATACCGGGCCAGCCACTGCCCGATC
>JBAUXQ010000874.1:0-8908 GCA_049584355.1 Roseiarcus sp.
GCAGGATCGATGTCGCGGCCAGTCAGCTTTTCGAACGCCCGCGGATCGACCCCCTCGCTCAGCCTCAAGCCCATCAGCAGGAACTCGTCGCCCTGCTCCTCCCGGCTCAAGGCCACGCTCTCGACCAAGCCGTGGCCCTCGGTTTCGACCTGGGTCAGCCACATTTCCGGGTGCCGTTCGGTCTCTTGCGCGAAGCGCCCTTTCGGCGTGAGCAAACGCCCGTGCGCGCCGGGGCCGACGCCGGCATATTCGCCATAGCGCCAATAGATGAGGTTGTGGCGGCTCTCGCCCCCGGCGCGGGCGTGGTTCGAGACTTCGTAGGCCGGCAGCCCGCGCGCCTCGGTCACTTCCCGCGTCGTCTCGAACAGCGCGAGGCTCAGATCCTCGTCCGGCAGCTCGAGCTTGCCGGCGGCGCGCAGGCGTTCGAAAATCGTGTCCGGCTCGATGGTCAGCTGATAGAGCGAGACGTGGTCGCCGGCATAGTCAAGCGCCTCGGCGAGCTCGCGGCGCCATTTCGCTGCGCCCTGCCCCGGCCGGCCGTAGATAAGATCGAAGCTGAAGCGCGGAAACAGCGCAGCGGCGAGCTTGACTGCGGCCAGCGCCTCGGCGGCCGTATGCTTGCGTCCGAGCGCCTTGAGATCGGGGTCGTTCAGCGCCTGGACGCCGATCGACAGGCGATTGACGCCGGCTGAGCGATAGCCGCGAAACCGCTCCGCTTCGACGCTGGTCGGATTGGCTTCGAGGGTGATCTCGGCCTCGGGATCGAGCCGCCAGGCGGCGCCGATGGCGTCAATGACGCCCTGCACGGTCTCGGGGCGCATGAGCGAGGGCGTGCCGCCGCCGAAAAACACCGAGCGAACGTTGCGGCCGGGCGCAAGCGCCGCGCGATGGGCGATCTCGGCCTTAAACGCCGCGAGATAGCGCGCTTCGTCGATCGCGGCGCCGCGCACATGGCTGTTGAAGTCGCAATATGGGCACTTCGACAGGCAGAAGGGCCAATGGACATAGACCCCGAAGCCCGGATCAGGCGGCGCGCCCGCGTCGGTGCTCGCGGCGAGCGCGGTGACGCTGCGAATCATCGCGCCCTTATGCCAGCGAACGGCTCAACGCGCCAGCGTTGGGGAAGACGCCGCCGCGTTGAGGTGCAGGTGGCGGACATGCCGTGGGTGAAGGCTGAGCGCTAATTCGGCGCAGACCTCGTGGCGCGTCGAGCGCCGGGTGCGTCTCGGGGCGCGTGATCTACTTGGCGATGAACAGCGCCAAAGCCTGGCCGCACACGCCATAGGTCGAGTTGCCGGGTCCGATCAAGGTTTCGTTTCCCGGCGCGGCCCAAGTGTCGGGACCGTCGTTCCATTCGCAAGTGTCGGTGACTCGGTACCAGGTCTTGCCCGGGGGCGCGGACGGCAAGATGAACTGAGTCTCGTTCGAAGGGAGGTCGCCGGTATAGGCCGAGGCGCCGTTATAGATGACGTACATGGTGGAATCGACGAAATCGCCGCCATTGATCATGTAGGCGAGATCGTTGTTGGCGCCGTTCCAGTAATTGTTCTGGGTCGGGTCGTTGGAGACCTGGGCGGCGTTGCTGTAGTACCAGATTATCTGCGCAGGCGTGTACCAGGCGGCTGGCCGCAGCGCGGGGTGAGCCTTGCGGAAGGCGATGGCCCGGGTCACGTAGGTGTTGAAGTTGCTTTGGTCTGAGGTCCAGCTCGACTGCGGGTTTAGCCAGGCGCCGACGGAGTCCACGTCATAGGGATTGTCGTTGCACGCCAGCGTCCGCAGAGACTCATCGCCGGCCTGGATCATTGGCGTGCCCGCCGACAGCATGACGAAGGCGAGGCCGGTGCGCGCCGCCCGGCGCTCGGCGGCGGGCTGTCCCGTGGAGGGATTGTCCTGGTCCCAACTGACGTCGTCGGATCCCCCGTCGCTCGGGCCGAGGGGGTAGCCCTGGTTGTTATTGGGGCCGTTGCAAGAGTAGAGATCTTTCAGCGTCACTCCGTCGTGGCTGTCCATGTAATTGACTGAATTCCAAGAGTGACGATTGTTGTGCGACGCGCCCTCAAATAGGCTGGCCGAACCGGTAAGGGCGTCGGCGACGACGCCGGGCGCGATGGTGACGACGCCGAGCTTGTTCTGCGCCTTGGGCAGAACTTCCTTGAAGGTGAAGTTCCACTCCGAGAATCCCGCTGGGAAATTGCCCTGCTGGGCCGCATTGCCGCAGCTGGAGCAGCCCACTGCGTTCGGTTCGGCGATGAGATCCAGTCCGCTGCCGCCGACGGGGGGACGGGTGGCAAGCAAGGGCTCGCTTAGGATGCGGGCCAGCGCCGTCTCGGCGTCCGACGCGCTGAAGGTGAATCCGGTTCCGGTCGGACAATTGGGTGTTTGCGGGCTCGGCTGGTCGCTTTCGCAGACATTGCCCAGCATCGGCCCCTCGTCGAAACGGAAACCGTCCACGCCCATGGTCGCGCTCCAGTAATAAAGCGAGTCGACGATCAGGTTCTGGGCGACATGATTGTAGGTGTTGTAGTCGGGGCCGGCGCCATTGGCGCCATAATAGTCGGCGTTGACGACGCCTTGGCCGTTGACGCCCAATTCGTAGTAGGCGCTGTTGTCGAGCCCCCGCATGCCGTAGAGGGGATAAGCGGTGGTCGGCCCGGTGTTGGGAATGGCGGCCCCTTCGCCGGTGTGGTTGTAAACCACGTCCATATAGACCTTGACCCCGACATCATGGAACGCCTTGACCATCGCCTGGAACTCGGCGGTCGGGCCGCCAGGGGCCCTATTCGACGCATAGCGCCGGTCGGGGGCGAAATAGGCGAGGGTCATATAGCCCCAATAATTATCCTTGTAATATGGCCCCGAATTCCAGCCGGGGTCGCCGTTGGGCGGCGCTGCGCCGCCATGGGTGGCTCCGTAGATGTCGTCCTGGTCGTTCTGCACCTCCTGCACGGGCTGCAATTCGACGGCGGTGACGCCAAGGCTTTGCAGGTAAGCGGCCTTCTCCGCCGCGCCGGCGTAAGTCCCGCGCTCGGCCTGCGGGACCGAATCATCGTTGGCGGTCATGCCGCGGACGTTCATCTCGTAGATGACGTCGTCCTTCTGCGCCCCGGTCGGCTTCAAGCCGAACGCGTTGGCCGCGGGCGTACCGACGATTCCTTTGGGCGCGATCTGCTGGGTGTCGTAATCCCGGTTGAGTTCGCTGGTGAAGACCGTTGGGTCGGCGTTGGGGAGGCCGGGGCCAATCGGGTCGCTGGAGATCTCGAGGGCGTAGGGATCCAGCAAGAGCTTGTTGGGATTGAAGCGATTGCCGGCGGAATCGACCACCGATACGAAGCCGGCGGCGCTGCCCGGACTCCAGGAGGAATCATAAATCCAGTTCGGCCCCCAGGCGCGATAACCGTAATAGACGGTCGATATGCCGGCGTTGGTCAGGGCGCTCATAGGGATCTCCGTAGACCAAACGCCGTCGCCGTCCGGCGCGACAATGTCGCGGGTCAGAACCGCGTTCGCGCCGTTGGGCAAGGCGAACAGACAAAGCTCGATATGCGTGGCGTTGTGGGAATAGACCCTGAAACTGAGCGTCTGGCTGTCTTTGGATATCGAGGCGCCGAGTTGCATTTCGTCGATGTCCGCGCGGGCGCCCCCCGCCAGCGCGAAGCCCGCGCAAGCCAGCACTAGCGTCGCTATCGCTTTCAAACGAATCATTGCCGTGATCCTCGGCAGAAGCGCCGCGCCGACGCCGAGATCATAGCGCCCGCGGCTTGATCGCCCCAATTTCAGCCGAGCGCCGACCGGCGCACCACTGCGACGATCGGCCCCGGCCCGATTGCGAGCCTTAGAGGCGCCGCTGCGGAAGGGCGCGACTCCCGCCCGTGCGGAAGTTCAAGTCGAACCGCCCCGACATCGCCCTCTGGTCACAGCGCCTCGTCGCCGGTCTCGGCGGTGCGGACGCGCATCGCCCGCTCGATCGGGAGAACGAAAATCTTGCCGTCGCCGATCTGGCCGGTGCGCGCGGAAGCCCGGATCGCCTCGATCGTCGGCTCGACCTCATGGTCGCTGACCGCGATCTCAAGCCGCACTTTCGGCATGAAGGCGACGTTGTATTCCGAGCCGCGATAGATTTCGGTGTGCCCCTTCTGCCGGCCGTAACCGTTGGCCTCGCTGACCGTCATTCCCTTGACGCCCAGCCGATCCAGCGACGTCCGCACCTCGTCAAGCTTGAACGGCTTGATGACCGCCAGGATGAGTTTCATGATCGCACGCCCTCGAGACGCAATAGTCTTGATCCTTCGCTATGCTGGCGAAGTCGCCTACGCAAGTAGGCATTTGGCCGCGGGCCCATGTTTCGCTGGGCGACCGAAGAGTTTCGCGCACTCCTGGCGCGCGCGATGCGAGGCCGCCGCGTCTCTCTGGAATCGCCGGGCGGCCTCTCGAACCCTTGATCCGGCAGTCGCCGGCGCCGTCTGGACCACTGGCTTCATTTTTGCTTAGGTCCAGGCGGGCCGCGGGGGCGTCGGTACAGTAGAACTTGCGGAGAGACTTCATGAAATTGCCGAGCGTGAAATCCTCGTTTCTCGCCGCAATCGCGGTCGCCGCGTTTCTGGCGCCCAGCCTGGCCCCCTCGGCCGAGCCCAAGATCCTGCACTTTGCCTTCCAGGGCGAGCTCAAGTCGGTCGACCCCTACCAGATCAACGAGAGCTTCAGCCTGACCGTCAATGGGGCGGTCTACGAGGGACTGATCCGTCGCGGCCCGGATCTGAGGATCGAGCCCTGCCTGGCGACGAGCTGGGAAGTGCTCGATCCGCTGCACTGGCGCTTTCATCTGCGCAAGGGGGTCAAGTTTCACGAAGGGCAGGACTTCACCGCCGACGACGTGATTTTCTCGGTCAATCGCGTGAAGGGCCCCGGCTCAGACCTGAAGGGCGTCGTCCCCGCCGACGCTGAGGTCGTGAAGGTCGACGACTATACCGTCGATTTCATCCTCAAGACGCCCGATCCGTTGCTGATCAACCAATGGGACACTTGGGGCATCTTTTCGAAGAGCTGGTCGGAGGCGCATGGCGCGACCGAAGCCACGGCGATGAATGCGACCACCCCGCCCTATGCGGGACTGCACGCCAATGGCACCGGCCCATTCATCCTCGTCAGCCACGAGCCTGGCGTCAAAACGGTCTGGAAGAAGAACCCCAACTGGTGGGACAAGCCGATCGGAAATATCGACGAGGTGGTGTTCACGCCAATTCCAAACGCCGCGACCCGCGTCGCGGCGCTGCTGTCCGGGGAAATCGACTGGATGGATCCGGTGCCGCTGAACGATCAGGCGCGGGTCAACGCCAATCCGGGAACCGAGGTGCTCGCCGGACCGGAGGTTCGCACCATCTTCCTCGGCATGGACCAGACCCGCGACGAACTCGGCCATTCGAGCGTCAAGGGCAAGAACCCTTTCAAGGACGTTCGCGTGCGCAAGGCGTTCTATCAGGCGATCGACGAGGACGCGATCAACAAGAAGGTCATGCGCGGACAGGCGACGCCGACCGCGTTGATGATCGCGCCATCGCTGTTCTCGCTGTCGAAGGATTTCCATCGCTTCCCCTTCGATCCCGAGGCTTCGAAGAAGCTGCTCGCCGAGGCCGGCTATCCCGACGGGTTCGAAGTCCAGCTGGACTGCCCGAACGATCGCTACGTCAACGACGAGCAGATCTGTCAGGCGGTGGTCGGCATGCTGGCGCGGGTCGGGGTCAAGGTCGATCTCAACGCCGAGCCGAAATCGAAGTTCTTCGCCGCGATCTCCGCCGCCGGAGGCTACGACAGCTCGTTCTATCTGCTGGGGTGGACGCCTTCGACGCTCGAGAGCTTCAACGTCTTCCAGTACATCATGGGCTGCCGCGATCCGAAGACCAACTGGGGCGGCAACAACGTCGGCGGCTATTGCAACCCGAAAGTCGACGCGCTCGCCCGCAAGGCGCTCGATGAGCCGGACGAGGAGAAGCGCGACGAGATCTTCGCCGAAGCCTGGCGAATCTCGCTGGTCGACGACGTCAGCTATATTCCGTTGCATCAGCAGGCGCTCGCCTGGGGAGTATCCAAGACCACGCATGTGATTCAGCCGCCGAACAATTCCTATCGCTTCGCCTGGGTCACCAAGGATTGACGAGGAGCGGGCGCCCATGAGCTTGCCGCCATCAAGGCGGGGCGTCGATCGGCGACCTCGCCGATGATCGCCTTCATCCTGCGGCGTCTCATGGCGTCGATCGGGGTGTTGATTGCGGTCGGGCTGATCGCGTTTGCGATGTTCCGCTATGTCGGCGATCCGGTGAACCAGATGGTGGGGATCGAGACTTCGGTTCAGGAGCGTGAGCAGCTGCGCCATCAACTCGGCCTCGACCAACCAACGATCATCCAGGCCGCGCGCTTCCTCATCAACGCGGCGCGGTTCGATTTCGGCGTCTCCTACCAGTTCAAACAGCCGGTCGCCGATCTGATCGGCGCCCGCATGCCGGCCACCCTCGAGCTCGCCCTTGTCGCGTCGATCCTGTCGCTGGCGGCGGGCGTCCCGATGGGCGTCTTCACCGCGCTGCATCGCGACAGCGCGCTCGCCAGGACGTTCCAGGCGCTGTCGCTCATCGGCATATCGCTGCCGACATTCCTGATCGGCATTTTGCTGATCTACCTGTTCGCCGTCGTCCTCCGCTGGCTGCCGTCGTTCGGCCGCGGCGATGTGGTGCATATCGGCTCGTGGTGGACGACCGGCCTGCTTACGGTTTCGGGCTTGAAGTCGCTCATCATGCCCTCGATCACGCTGGCGCTGTTCCAGATGACGTTGATCATGCGGCTGGTCAGGGCCGAGATGCTCGAGGTCATGCGCTCGGACTACATCAGGTTCGCTCGCGCCCGCGGGCTTTCCGAGCGCGCAATTCATTTCCACCACGCGCTCAAGAATACGCTCGTTCCCGTGATCACCGTCGTCGGCCTCCAGCTCGGGTCGATCCTGGCTTTCTCGATCATCACCGAAACGGTGTTCGCCTGGCCCGGCATGGGGCAATTGTTTCTGCAATCGATTCAGAACGCCGACGTTCCGATCATGGCCGCCTATCTCCTGCTCATCGCCTCGCTGTTCGTCGTCATCAATCTCATCGTCGATCTCATTTACGCGGTCGTGGACCCGCGGCTGCGCGTCCAATTGCAACGCGCGCCGGTTTGAGATGAGCGAGATCGCGGCTGAGCCAGAGGGCGCGTCCGGACCGGACCGAACCTTGATTGCCCGCCTCAAGGACAGCGATCTGCTCGCGAGCTTCCTGTCGTCGAAGGTCACGGTCGCCGCCGGCGCAGTGACAATCATCCTTTTTCTGGCGGCGCTGCTCGCGCCGTGGATCGCGCCGACCGACCCGTTCAATCCCGCAACCAATTTCCTCTCCGACTCCCTCGATCCGCCGAGCTTCATCGCTGGCGGAGACCCGCGATTCCTGCTCGGAACCGACGACCAGGGACGCGATATGCTCTCCGCGATCCTCTATGGGCTGCGCGTCTCGCTCGCGATCGGCTTTTGCGGCGTCGCCCTCGGCGGGGCGATCGGCGTCGGGCTGGGGCTGATCTCGGGATACGCCGGAGGCTGGACGGACTCGATCATCATGCGGATCGCCGACGTGCAGCTGACGTTTCCGGCGATTCTCATCGCCCTGCTTCTGGATGGCGTCGCGCACGCAATGCTGAAGGCTCAGAGCCGCGACGAATCGGCATTCGCCGTGCTGGTCGTCTCGATCGGCCTGTCGTTCTGGGTGCAATACGCGCGCACGGTGCGCGCCTCGACGATGGTCGAGAAGAACCGCGACTACGTGCTGGCGGCGCGGTTGATCGGGCTCTCGCATGCGCGCATCCTCATCTCGCATATCCTCCCCAATGTCATGGGGCCGGTCCTGGTGATCGCAACGATCAATCTTGCGCTCGCGATCATCACCGAGGCGACGCTCTCCTTCCTCGGCGTCGGCCTGCCGCCGACGGAGCCCTCGCTCGGGACCCTGATCCGCATCGGGCAGAACTACCTGTTCTCCGGCGAGTGGTGGATCGTGGCCTTTCCGAGCCTCACGCTCGCGGCTCTGGTGCTGGCGGTGAACTTGCTTGGCGACTGGTTGCGCGATGCGCTCAACCCAAGGCTGAAATGACCGGGCCGCTGCTTTCGGTTCGCGATCTCAGGGTCGAATTCGCCACCCGCAAGGGGCCGCTGGTGGCGCTCGACGGCGTCTCGTTCGACATCGCGCCGGGCGAGGTTCTCGGCGTGGTCGGCGAATCGGGGGCCGGCAAATCGCTGACCGGCCTCGCCATCATCGGCCTGCTTGATCCGCCGGGCCGAATCGCCGGCGGCGAGATCTCTCTCGCCGGCAAACGAATCGACAGCCTGCCGCCGGCCCAGATGCGCGACATCCGCGGGCGGCGCATCGGCATCATCTTCCAGGACCCGATGACCAGCCTCAACCCGCTGCTGCGCATCGGCGATCAGCTGACCGAGACGATCCTGGCGCATAAATCCGTCGGGCGGAGAGAAGCGAGGGAGCGGGCGATCGCCTGGCTCGGCGAGGTCGGCATTCCCTCGCCCGAGAAGCGCATCGACGGCTATCCGTACGAATTCTCCGGCGGCATGCGCCAGCGCGTGGTCATCGCGCTCGCGCTTTGCGCCGAGCCCGCGCTGGTGATCGCCGACGAGCCGACGACCGCGCTCGACGTTTCGGTCCAGGCGCAGATCATCTCGGTGCTCAAAAATTTGACCCGCAGGCACGGCGCCGCGGTGATGCTGATCACTCACGACATGGGCGTGATCGCGGAGACCGCGGATCGCGTCGCCGTGATGTACGCCGGCCGCATCGCCGAGGTCGGCGAGGTCCACGAAGTGGTGCGCGATCCCTTGCATCCCTATACC
>JBAUXQ010000875.1:0-9135 GCA_049584355.1 Roseiarcus sp.
ACTTCCGTTCGCCCCTCGCACGGGCGAGCGAGCAGCCGGATCAGATCGCACTCTCCTCCGCCTTTTCGAGGACGCAGCCAGAAATGAGCCAGTCGCCGTTGGCCTCCCGCCTCAGGCTGTAGAGCGCAGTCCATACGACATTGTCATTGTCGACGAGGGTCGCTGTAAGGCTCGCCTCGTCACCGGATTCCGCGAAGTCGCCAAATTCGACGCTGCGATGTCTGTAGACCGGGGCATAGCGGTCCCGTACCATCGCCAAGAAGTGGTCGGGATCGACAAACATCTGCTTGATCGTCTGGTCGGCGAGAGCATAAGCCGCCTCCGCGTCGTCGCGCGCGAACGCCTCAAATTGCCGTTCGATGGTCGCACGCGAGTTGGCGGCGGCCGATTCCTCCGCAGACGCGGTGGAGACCCACAGGGCCGCGGCAACGGCCGCCGCCTCGATCGTTTTCATCAGTATTCCCATCGCCGCCTCGTCTCCGGTCTGCCGCCGCTATTAATACGGCTAATACGCACAGGGCCCACGAATGGTTTCAATCTCGCCAGGAGATTGGCCGGCTTCATGCAAAATCCAGCCTCGAAGTGTGGCGGCCGTCTCGAAACGGTCGCGAAACGTTCGCGCCTTGTTACACAGGCGTCACATTCGCGCGTCAAAGACCGGCCTGACGGGGGAATGCGTGCCGCCCGTCGACCATTCGCTCACGCGAAGCGCCCCCGATGGCTGGAAAACCCGGAAGCGACCTCGAAGACCTCCGCGGCCTTCTCGCCGAGGTGAAAGCGCTGCGCGAGGACGTCGAGCGCAAGGGAGTCGAACTGAGAACCTCATGGGGGGTCGGCGCCGACCAGACGTCCCCCCGAATGCTCAATCTTTCCCATTATCTCGCCCTGCGCGAGCACGACCTCACCGATCTCCAATATCGCCTCGCGGCCCGCGGCCTGTCTTCGCTCGGCCGCAGCGAAGGCCAGGTCGCGCTGGCGCTCGATACGCTCATCACGACCCTTAAGCGCCTGACCGGCGAGCCGGGCGCCGCCTATCCCGCGACGCCGTCGGCGACAGCGGGCGCTGCGGAACTGGAGGCCGAGGCGAACCGGCTGTTCGGCAGGCGCCAGAGGGGCGGCCCGCACGCCCGGGTGATGGCGACCCTGCCGCCGGAAGCGGCTGCGGAGCCCGAGCTCGTCGACAATCTGGTGGCCGCCGGAATGGACTGCGCCCGCATCAATTGCGCCCATGACGACGCCGAAATTTGGGGCCAGATGATCGAGAATGTGCGCGAGGCGGCGGCGCGGCTCGATCGTCCCTGCCGGGTGCTGATGGACATCGCCGGCCCGAAGTGCCGGATCCTCAGGGTGAAGGCGCCGCCGAAGACGCGCCTTTCGCGCGGCGACCGGGTGGTGCTGGTCGACGAACTGCGCGAGAAGACCAAGGAGCCGATCGCTTTCTCGCTCAATTTTCCTGAGCTCGTCGACCAGCTCGTGGTCGGCTCGGAAGTCTTCATCGATGACGGCAAGGCGGCGGCGCGAGTGGTCTCGAAGGCTGCGGGCCGGGCGGAGATCGAGGTTTACGCCGCGCGCGAGAAGGGGGTGCGGCTGAAGCCGGGCAAGGGCGTCAATTTCCCTTCGACCGAGCTCGATCTGCCGCCGTTGACTTCCAAGGATTTCCGCGACCTCGATTTCATCGCCGAGCACGCCGACCTCATCGGCTATTCGTTCGTGCAGCGGGTCGACGATGTCGAGCTCCTGCAGGACCATCTGGTGGCCCGTGCGCCCAAGCGCGAGCCGCACGGGCTGGTGCTCAAGATCGAGACCCCGCTCGCGGTGCGCAATCTGCCCGCGCTCATCCTGCAAGCCGCGGCGCACAATCCGACCGCCGTGATGATCGCGCGCGGCGACCTCGCGGTCGAGCTCGGCTTCGCCCGGCTGACCGAAATGCAGGAGGAAATCCTGTGGCTGTGCGAGTCGGCGCACACGCCGGTGGTTTGGGCGACGCAAGTGCTCGACACTTACGTGCGCGACGGCGTGGCGAGCCGCGCCGAAATGACCGACGCGGCGATGGCGCAGGGCGCCGAATGCGTGATGCTCAACAAAGGTCCCTATCTCGCGGAGGGCGTCGCCTTCCTGCGCGACGTGCTCGCCCGCATGGACCGCCACCGGACCAAGAAGTTCGCCCGCTTCGCGTCGCTGAAGGAGTGGGCCTGAGCAGGCGCGAAGGCCGCGCGCGAAGCGAACGCGCGCGGCTTCGATTCGATCAGCCCATCAGCAGCTCTCCGAACTGCTCCCAGCTCTCGCCGTTGAACGAGGCAAGCTTCATCTGACGGATGGGGCTGAAATTGTCGGGCGACGTGTTGATGCGCATGCCCGGCAGCAGCATCGGCAATTCCAAATCCTTGAGGTTCGCCGCCTCCTTCATCACATTTTCTCGGGACAGGTCATTGCCGCATTGCTTGAGGACCTGGACCATCGTCCCCGCCGTTCCAAACCCGTAGACCGCGTTGGAGTCAATAAGGTCGTTGGGCGTCATGTATTTCTCGATGAAGGCGGCGAATTGCTTGTACCCGGGGTCGTCCTTCCAGCGCGCGTCGGTTGAATCCTTGCCATACACGGCGGTGATCACGCCCTTCGACTTGTCGAGGCCTGCAGGTTTCATGACGCTCGCGATCGACTGGGAGACGTCGGTCATGTAGCGGACCGCGTTCCATCCGAGATCGGAAGACTTGCGAATCGCCTGCGCCGCGAATTTCGGCGTCGCTGCGATGAGGAAGACGTCGGCCCCGGAGCCTTGTAGCGTGACGACCTGGGAATCGACGGTCGGCTCGGACGTCTCGTACGAGGCTTCCTTGATCACCATTCCGGCATGGTCCGGGCCGAGGCCCTCTTTCAGCCCGATCAGATAGTCCTTGCCGAAGCCGTCGTTCTGATAGAGCACCCCGATCTTCGCGTCGGGCTTCGTTTTCAAGATGGTCTGGCCGAAGATTCTCGCCTCGGTTTGATAGTTGGGCTGCCAGCCCATGGTCCAGGGAAAATGCTTGGGGTCGCTGAACGTGGAGGCGCCGGTGGCGACGAACAATTGCGGTATCTTGTTGTCGTTGAGATATTGCCGGATCGCCACGTTCGGCGCGGTGCCGAGCGTGTTGAAGAGGAAAGCGACTTTCTCGTCTTCGACGAGGCGGCGCACCTGCTCGACTGTCTTCGGCGGGCTATAGCCGTCGTCGAGGCTGACCAGATTGATCGTCCGGCCGTTGACGCCGCCCATGTCGTTGATCATCTTGAAATAGGCCATGCTCGTCTTGCCGATGACCCCGTAGGCGGAGGCTGGTCCGCTATAGGGCATCGTCTGCCCGATCTTTATTTCCGTATCCGTGACGCCGGGCGCATTGTCGGCGCGCGCCGAACCGGCGCTCGCGGCCAAAGCCGCCGCGGCGGCGCTCGATTGCAGGAACGAACGTCGCGTAAACATGATTCTTCCTCCCTTGTGCTTTTCTTTCCTATTTGCGCAACCCTAGACTACAGTGCGAGTACGGCGATACTAGGACGCGCGCCGCCCGACGTTCGTCGCAAGGCCGCGGCGCATGAGAAGCGCGCGGCCCTTTGGCGATCAGCCCACGATCAGATCGCCGAATAGGCGCCAGCTTTCGCCGTCGAAGCGGGCAAGCTGCATCTGACGGATCGGGCTGAAGTTGGTCGGCGAGGTGTTGATCGTCATGCCGTTCAGAAGGACCGGCACTTCGAAGTCCTTGATGTTGGCGGCCTGCTTCATGATGTTTTCGCGCGAAAGGTCGGCCCCGCACTGCTTGAGCACCTGAATCATGACCTGCGCGGCGCCGAAGGCGTAGGTCGCATTGACGTCGATGAACTCTTTCTGGCTCATATACTTGTCGCAGAAGGCCCGCCATGCCTGGATGCCCGGATCGTCCTTCTGCGTCTCGTCGGTCGGATCCTTGACGTAGGCGCTGGTTATGAGCCCCTTCGACTTGTCGAGGCCGGCGGGCTTCAGCACGGTGGCGATCGACGGCGAGACGTTGCTGAGATAGCGGGTCGCGTCCCAGCCAAGATCGAAGGATTTTCGGATCGCCTGGGCAGCGAACTTCGGCGTCGCGCCGATGACCAGAATGTTCGCGCCCGAGCCCTGAAGCGTCACGATTTGCGAATCTACCGTGGGCTCCGAAGTCTCGTAGGAAGCCTCCTTCACGATCATGTCGGAGCGATCCCCGAGTACGGCCTTGAGCCCGATCAGATAGTCCTTGCCGAACCCGTCGTTCTGGTAAAGCACGGCGATCTTGCCGTTCGGCTTGGTCGCGAGAATGTCCTTTGCGTAGATGTGCGCTTCGGTCTGATAGTTGGGGTTGTAGCCCATCGTCCATGGGAAGTGCTCGGGATCCGAGAAGACGCTCGCGCCGGTCGAGACGAAGAGCTGCGGCGCCTTATTGTCGTTGAGGTACTGCCGGATCGCGAGATTGGGCGCCGTGCCGAGCGTCTGGAACAAGAACGCCACCTTCTCGTCCTCGACCAGCCGGCGCACCTGTTCAACCGTCTTCGGCGGACTATAGGCGTCGTCGAGGCTGATGTAATTGATCTTGCGCCCGTTCACGCCGCCCTGCTCGTTGATCATCTTGAAGTAGGCGCTCTCGGTGCGGCCGATCACGCCGTAAGCGGACGCAGGCCCGCTGTAAGGCATGGTGTTGCCAATCTTGATTTCCGTATCGGTGACTCCCGGCGCATTGTCGGCGCGGGCCGAACTGGCGCCCGCCGCAAGCGCCGCGGCGGCGGCGCCGGATTGCAGGAATGTCCGTCGTGAGATCATGGCGATTCTCCCTTTCCTTCATATTTTGCGGCGACGTTCGCGCCGCCGTCGTTTTCAAGCTGGACTCGTCGGGACGGAGCAAGCCCGCGCCAGACGGCGTTCGCCGCCGCCCGCAGCGCGCCAGCCGCTCCCATCGGCATCGCGGCCATTACCAGAATTAGGAGCGCGCCGTAAATCGCTCCCGGCAGGGCCTTGGCGCTTTCGCCGATATTGACCGAGAGCTGGTCGGCGAGGTTGGGCACGAACTCGATGAACAAGGCGCCGAACAGGACCCCGCCTAGCGACGCGAGGCCGCCGACCACGATCCCGACCAGAAAAGCGAGCGAGAGCGTCAGCCCGAAGCTCTCGGGCGAAACGAATCCGACCGCGATCGCGCTCAATCCCCCCGCCACGCCGGCATAGAGCGCGCTGACGCCAAAGCACGTCGTCTTGTACAGCGCCGCATTGACGCCCATCGTCTCGGCGGCGATCGGCTGGTCGCGGATGGCGATCAGCGCCCGTCCGATCCGACCTCGCGCCAGGTTCCGCGCCGCCCAGTAGAGCGCCGCGCCGCAGGCGAGGCAGACGAGGTAGAGCCATTGGTCGGGGTTGAGCCTGAGCCCCAGCGGCGCGAGCGGCTTGGGGAGCGAAAGTCCCTGCGAGCCGCCGGTGAAGGCGTCGAAGCCGGTGTAACTCAGGATCTGGGGCGTGGCGACCGCAAGCGCGAAAGTGGCGAGCGCGAGATAAAGGCCGCCGAACCTGAGCGCGGGAAAACCGAACAGGAAGCCGGCGACGAAACACACCACGCTCGCGAGCGGGATTGCAGCCCAAAACGGCAGGCCGAACTTCGAGATCAGAATCGCCGCGCCATAGCCGCCGATGGCGAAAAAAGCGCCGTGGCCCAGCGAGATCTGGCCGTTGAACCCGGTCAAGAGATTGAGGCCCAGCAGCGCGATCGCGAGGATGAGCACCTGGGAGCCCTGATAGATATGATAGCCCGAGGCGAAGAACGGGAAGGCGAGAGCCATCAGCCCGACGGCCAGGGCGACCAGTATCCGCAACGCGCCGTCGCTTTCCGCCATCGGTCACACCCTCGCTACGAGGCGGCGCCCGAACAGTCCGGACGGCCGCCACACCAAAACGGCGATGATGATCGCCAGCGCGACCGACAGCTTGACCTCGGAGCCGACAACATAGGCGCCGACGAGATTGCCGAGCACGCCGACCGCGAAGCCGCCGACAGCCGCGCCGAACGGATTGTCGATGCCGCCCAGCACCGCGCCCGCGAAGGCGTAGAGAAGGACGCCGCCCATCATGTTGGGATCGAGATAGATGATCGGCGCCGCCATCATGCCGGCGATCGACCCGATCGCCGCCGCCAAGCCCCAGCCGATCGCCAGCATCCAGCCGACCCGGATCCCGACCAGCCGGCTCGACACCGGATTCTGCGCCGCCGCCCGCATCGCGAGGCCGAGCGGCGTGAAGCGGAAAAAAGCGTAGACCAACGCCAGCACGGCCAGGGTCACAATGATCGACCCGGATTCATGCGCCGACATGTAACCCGCGCCGAACCACGGCTTGCTCGTGAACGGGCTATCGAACGATTGCACCGAATAGCCGTAAAGCCATCCGGCGAGCGAATTGAAGATCAGGCTGAGGCCGATGAACACGATCACGGAAGCGAGAACCGGCGCGTTGGCGAATGGCCTGACGATCAGCCGCTCGATCACCACCCCGCCGACGAACGAAATGGCGACGGTGGCGAAGAACGCAAACCAGTAAGGCTCGCCGAGATCGATCAGCTTCCAGGCGAAATAGGTCGAGAACATCGCCATTTCGCCCTGGGCGAAATTGATGAGTTGCGTCGCCTGGTAGATCATCACCAGGGCGAGCGCCATGATTGCGTAGACGCCGCCGAGCGCCGCTCCGGAAGCCAGTTGGTGGAGGAACTCGCCCAAGTTTCGAAAGCTCCAGCCGCTAGTAACCGAGATAGGCGCGCCGCACCGCATCGTCGGCGCGGATCGCCTGCGAGGAGCCGCTGAGCGCGACCCGCCCGGTCTCGATCAGCACCGCCCGGTCGGCGAGATCGAGCGCCAGCGAAGCGTTCTGCTCGACGATCAGGAGGCTCACGCCCTCGTTGCGATTGATCTCGCCGAGGACGCGAAAGATTTCCGCCACCACCAACGGCGCGAGCCCGAACGACGGCTCGTCGAGCATCAGGAGGTGAGGCCGCATCAGCAGCGCCCGGGCGATCGCGAGCATCTGCTGCTCGCCGCCGCTGAGCGTTCCCGCCTGCTGGCGGCGCCTCTCCTTGAGCCGCGGAAAGAAGCCGAATACGCGGTCGAAATCCTCGCGGACGCCTTGGCGGTCGCTGCGCACATAGGCGCCGAGGCGCAGGTTCTCCTCGACCGTAAGATCGGTGAACGTGCCGCGCCCGTCAGGCACATGGGCGACGCCGAGACGGGCGACGTCCTCGGTCGCCAGCGCGCCGATCGGACGGCCACGGAAGCGGATGTCGCCCGAGCGGCGGATGAGGCCGCTCAGCGCCCTGAGGATCGTGGTCTTGCCGGCGCCGTTGGCCCCGAGCACCGCCGTGACCCCGCCGTCCTCGACCTCGAAATCGACTCCGCGCAGCGCCCGCGCCGGGCCGTACCAGGCCTCGAGGCCCTTGACGTCCAGAATCGGCGCGCTCAACCGGCGCTCCCCAGATAGGCTCGCACCACCTCGCGATTGGCCCTCACCTCGTCGGGCCGCCCGTTGGCGATGACCCGGCCGAAGTCGAGCGCGACCACCTGGTCGCTGACCCGCATGACCAGATTCATGTGATGCTCGACCAAGAGCACCGCGACGCCGCGCCGGTCGCGGATGGCGCGGATCTCGTCGGCCAGCCCGTCGACCTCCGAGTGGTTGAGGCCGCCGGCCGGTTCGTCCAAGAGCAGGAGCTTCGGACCCTTGGCGAGCGCGCGCGCCAGCTCCACCCGCTTGCGCACGCCGAACGAAAGCGCCCCCGCCGGACGGTCCGCGACCCCTTTCAGGCCGAATTCCTCGATCAGCGCATCGGCGCGCTCGGCGATCCTGAGCTCCTCGCGCCGCGCTAGCGGCGTCGCCAGCGCATTGGCCAGGAAGCCGCCGCGCGCGATCGCGTGCGCGCCGACGCACACGTTCTCGCGTACGGTCATGGTCGAGAACAGGGCGACATTCTGGAAGGTTCGGGCGATGCCGAGCGAGGCGAGCTCATGTCTGGCGAAGGTGGCGAGCGGGCGGCCGTCGAACAGGATCGACCCGGCGCCGGGATCGTAGAGGCGCGAGATGCAGTTGAAGAGCGTCGTCTTGCCGGCCCCGTTCGGTCCGATCAAGCCGCAGATGGCGCCCCGGGCGACCTCGAAGGAGACATCCTGGAGCGCGGTCACGCCGCCGAACCGGATGGTGAGCCCGCTGACCGCAAGCAGCGCCGGGGCAAGCAGGTCTACGCCTTCGTCCGCGCCTCCGGCTTTCGCCTCGGCCAGCTCCATGGATTTTCCGCTCCCGGCATCGTCCGGCCGGTCAAAGCGGCCGTCGATCGCAGTCTTGACGTTTCCCGCAGCCTTGTCACCTGCTTTGTTATTAGGACTTTAGTAGATGACGAAGAACGGCGGAGGCTCATTCTCGGCGGGCGAGAAAATCGAGCGCTCCGGCCTTGAACGCGCGGTCGCCGACCGCGAGATTGTGATCGCGGCCGGGAATCTCGAGCGCCGTTCCCCGCGGCAGCATGGCGGCGAGCTTGTGGGGATCGCCCGCGACGGTGTCGCGCTCGCCGACCGCGACCAGCGCAGGCTGGTCGATACGAGCCAGTTCGCTCGGTGTGAGACTCCGCCGCGAGCCGCGGACGCAGGCGGCGAGGGCGGCCCGGTCGCTCTTCGTCCGGTCGGCGAAGGCGCGGAACATGCGCTGCGTGGGGTCGGCGAGGCTGTCGAGGGACCGCGCCTCCAACGCATCCGCGATCGCCTCCGGCAATCCGGCGTCACGCGTGAGCCGGTCGCCTAGCCCGCCAAGGATCAGCGCGCGCACGCGTTGCGGCTCGGCGAGCGCCAGAAAGCTCGCGAGCCGCGCGCCCATTGAATAGCCCATCACGTCGGCGCGCTCGATCCCCAAATGCGCGAGCAGGTTGGCCGCGTCCTGGGTCATCAGCTCGGCGCGGTAGTCGGCGGGCAAGTAGAGTTTTTCGCTTTGCCCATGCCCGCGGTTGTCGAAAGCGACGACGCGGCGCCCCGCCTTGGCGAGCGTCTCGACCCAGCGCGGCTCGACCCAATTGACGCGATGGTTGGAGGCGAAGCCGTGGATCAAAAGGATCGGCTCGCCGAGGTCGTGCGCCTGAGGCG
>JBAUXQ010000876.1:0-1576 GCA_049584355.1 Roseiarcus sp.
GATCAGGGTTGGCCAGGGCTTCGACGTCCATGCCTTCGCCCCCGGCGACCATGTGTGGCTTTGCGGCGTTCGCATCCCCCATTCTGCCGCGCTCAAGGGTCATTCGGACGCCGACGTGGCGCTGCACGCGCTCGCCGACGCGCTCTACGGCGCGCTGGCCGAGGGCGACATCGGGGCCCATTTCCCGCCGTCCGACCCGCAATGGAAGGGCGCGGCGTCGAAGGTGTTCCTCGCCCACGCGGCGGGTCGCGTCCGCGCGCGCGGCGGGTTGATCGTCAATCTCGACGCGACGCTCATCTGCGAAGCGCCCAAGATCGGCCCTTTTCGCGAGGCGATGCGCGAGCGCGTGGCAGAAATAGCCGGCCTCGACATCGCCCGCGTCGGCGTCAAGGCGACGACGACCGAGCGCCTCGGATTCGCCGGCCGCGGCGAGGGAATCGCCTGCCTCGCGACTGCGACGGTGCGGCTGCCGTAAGGCTCGGGCGGCAGGGACCGGGCAACCATTTTCGAGCGCGTTTTAGGCGTTTTCAAAGGCTTGCGGCGCCATTTCCGTCCGACCGGGGCGTCGGCGCAAACCTCCAGGCCCCGCGCAGCAGCGCCCGGACGGCGAGTCGCTTAAACAGAAACTATGATATCATGAATTCTGTTTTTTGCAAGATATTGTCGATCGCCAACGTCATGGGGGTCGCCTCCAACGATGATTCATCGGCCCCGCGGGCTCCGCCGGTATTTGGCGGGAAGCAGTCGGAACAGCATAGATTCCCTTGTACGCCTCGCGCAGCTTCGTCTTCTGGACTTTGCCCATCGCGTTGCGCGGCAGCGAATCGACGATGAAGACTCGCTTCGGCGCCTTGAATTTGGCGAGCCGCTCGCCGAGCGCCGCGAGCACACTTGCTTCTGTGATGCGTGCGCCAGGGCGCGGAACGACGATCGCCGTGACTCCCTCCCCGAAATCCGGATGCGGCGCTCCGAACACGGCGCTTTCAAGCACGCCGTCGAGGGCGTCGATCTCGTTCTCAATCTCCTTCGGATAGACATTGAAGCCGCCGGAGATCACCAACTCCTTGAGCCGCCCCACTAATTGAATGTAGCCGCCCGCGTCGACCCGGCCGAGATCGCCGGTAATGAAGAAGCCGTCCGGCCGGAATTCCTGCGCCGTCTTTTCCGGCATCCGCCAGTAGCCGCGAAAGACGTTTGGGCCCTTGACTTCGAGGACGCCGATCTCCCCGCTCGAGACGGGTTCGCCGCTGTCCATGTCGCAGATGCGCACGTCGACCCCGGGCAGCGCAAAGTCAACCGTCCCGGCCCGGCGCTCGCCGTCGTATGGGTTCGATGTGAGTATGGTGGTTTCCGTCATCCCGTAGCGTTCCAGGATCGAAAGCCGGTCCTCTCGCGCCATGCCACGATCACGTCCGTCGATTTGTCGACCTGGACGGCGACCCGGGCGCTCGGCTCGACGCCCAGCGCCACAAGCGCGTTGGCCGCGCGCGCCGAGCGTTCGAACAGCGCACCGTAGGTCAGAGACGTCGCAACCGGCGTCTCCATTGCGAGCTTTTCCGGCCTTGGCGCGCGCGCC
>JBAUXQ010000877.1:0-8563 GCA_049584355.1 Roseiarcus sp.
GACCAAGCCTTGCTGCGACAAAAGACGGTTCGGTTTGCGGTATTGAGGGCGTCGAGGAGAGGAGGGGGAAAATCTGGTCCTGAGTTGGCCGCAACTCATTGAAAACCCCGAAAACTGGGAAATGGAATGAAATGAAGCGAAGTCGAAGCGAAGCCAAGAGGAAGCATTGCGCCTTCGTTGGCTTTCGGGCCGCTTCCGCCTTGTTCAATCCGCTTCGCTGAACTCGCCGTGTCCCGCCCGCATAGAAACGCGGCGCGCTCAACCTACCGCGCCGGCCGCTGCGGCGCCAATTCCTCGGCTTGCGCCGGTTCGGGCGCGCCGCTGCGGCTCACGGTGCCGTCGATTGCGCCGAGAATCCGGCGCAAGATTCCGGGCGCGATCGCCGACAGCGGATTGACCGTCAGCGTCGGCCCGCTCATGGCCCCGTGCACGCGATAGCTGACCCCGAAAACGCCGTCGTTCTGCCCGCCGCTGAGCAGCACGCCGACGAGCGGGATTTTGGTCAGCATCGTGTTGACCGTGTAGGCGGGCACGAACGACCCGCTGACGTCGATCTGGCCGTGCTCGAAATCGATTAGGCCCTGGGTCGTCAGCCCCATGTAGGGATTATAGATGACAGCGTCCTGTATCCTGAGTTTTCCGGGCGAGCGCTCGAACGAAGCCGTCATCTTCTGAAAGCGCACGAGCGAAGGATCGATGGCCGCGCCGCCGTCCTCCGACGCGCGTGGCCGGCCGGCCGACACCAGCTGGCGGAACGCCGGCTCGTCGCGCAGCACGAAATTGGTAAGGATCGCTTCTCCCGCGCTCGCCTCGCCCCTGGACCGCAAAACCAGATCGAGATTGCCGCCCTCAAGGCGCTGATAAAGGTCGGCGAAGCGGGCCAGCGCGCCCGCGTCGGTGGTGGTGAGCCGGGTTTCCCCGCCGCTGCCGGTCGCCGTCACCGCCCCGCCGCCGATGCGTCCGCGCAAGCTTCCGAGCCGCATCTCGCCGCCGCGGCGGTAGGCCGTAAGCTCGAGGCCGGTGATGGCTTGCCGGTTGGCGCCGGTGACGGTCGCGACCTTGACGTCGAGGTCGAGGTCCTTGCCCGGCGGTCCTGTCGGGGTCCCGTCAAACAGCGATTTGACAAAAACCCGGCCGTCGAGCGCCGTCCCGCGCACCGAGACCTTGAGCATCGACTGGCTGTTGACGACGTCGGCCCTGAAATCGTCGCCCGACGCGATTCGCGCCTGGGTGATCGTGGCGGTCTGGATCGAGCCGTCCGCGCCCATCTGGGCTGACCCGCGCATCATCGGTACGCCCAGATCGATCGCGACATTGCTGAGCGAAGAGCCTTCCGGCGCCGGCTTGACGAGGAACGTCGCCTTTCCCGGCTTTCCCGCCGGTTTCGACACGCCCGGCACCGGGTTGTCGATCGCCGCCGGCGTGAGGTCGATTTCAACCTCGGCGTTCGTTCGGCTCAGCGGCGCCTTGAGCTTTACCGGCAGCGTTCCGGTCAGCCACGAGCCTAAATTGAGGTTGCGCTTGGCGCGCGCGGCGGCGTCGAGCGCGAAAGTCACGGTCGCCGAGCCCTCCTCGCCCGCCGCGCGGTTGACCTCGATATGGGTCGCGGCGCCAAGGACAGTGCCGTCGCCAACGATCTTCAGCATGTCGCGGTCGGCTTCGAATGAGGCGGTCGCAGATTCGAGTCTTTCGTCGGCGAGGAACTTGTCGAGCTGGAAGTTGGCGAGCGTCCCCGAGGCATGAAAATTCGTATCGTCGGGGCGCGCCATCTTCCCGAGCTTGAGATCGAGGACCAGAGCGCCTTCCGCCTGCCCCTTTACGGTCGCCGGATCCAGCGCGAGATTCACCTGACGCCGGAGCGGCTCGCGCGAAAGCAGATCGGCGAGCGCATCGGCGGTTCCGGTCATATGCGCGCGCGCGGAAGCGTCGACGATGGGGCGCGGCGTGATGTCGGCAATGCTGAACGCAAGGTCGCTCGCCTGCACCCGCCGGGTCGGCGACAGGGTCATGAAAGCGCGGTTGCCCGAGACCGAGAATTCATGGCCGGTGAACGATCCCGACCCTTCATCGGTCATCATCATCGGCAAGCCGGGCAAGAGATCGACGCCGACGTCGCGGGTGGTGAACTCGCCGTGGAGGCTGTCGCGCGGCAAGCCGCGTTTGTGGGCCATCGCGTCGAGGTCAGCGGCGGTCCAGTTGGCCCTCATCTTTCCCTGCAGCCGGCCGCCATGCAGGTTGTGCGCGCACCATTCGCGCACGTCGGGATTGATGAATTGCGGCCACAGGCGGATGAGGTCGAGCGTGGCGCTGGGGCCGGCCTCGAGATCAAGCTTGAGCGACGAGCCGTCGCCGTCCGGCCCCGACTCAAGCTTGACCCCCAGGTCGACTGTCGGACCGCGTGCGGTGAGGCCATCGACTATGAACCGCGACGACGGTTCGAGGAAGCGCGCGTCGGCGACGATGGACTCAAGTTCGACCGGGTTGGCTCCCGCGCGCTCCGGGCTGAATTGCGCGTCGCGCGCCTCGAGATGCGCGGCCCAGACCCTGTCGGCGTCCGCAGGCGGCGCGAGCGACCCTTGCATGTTCACATGCGTCAGGCCGGAGAGAACTTCCAGCTTGTCGACGCGATACCGCCGCGCATCCTCGTCCCAGGCGACCGCGCCGGTCGCCTCGTCGATGAAGAACGGCACGGCGTCAGGATTGTTGAAGCGCACATGGCCGGCGCCGATGCTGAACCGTCCGGTGAACGTCCGGAGCGTCGACTGCGGCGTAACCTCGGCCTCGATCTTGATCGCGATCGGCCCTTCGGCGGTCAGCGGCGGAGGCTTCCTGTCGAACGCCTGGAGGTCGGCGAGGCTGAGGTCGCGCGCTTCGAGCGAGAGGGCCGGCGCGTCGCCGTCAGAGGCCTGCGCGGCGATGGTCCATGGTCCGGCGGGACCGGTCGCCGAGATCGTGGCGTGCGCCCTCGAGCCAGAATGGTCGAACGAGACCGCGAAGTCCTTGTAGACGACCTGGCGTTGCGTCGCATCGTTCTGGATCTCGAAGTGGCCGTTGGCGAGCGTCAACCGGTCAAGCGCCTGGGCGGCCCCGGCCATGGCTTCGGCGGCGAAGCGGACGAAAGCGGCGAGGTCGGCCGCCCCCCCGCCCTCGGGAGTCGCGCCGGGTAGAGGAATCGGAGTCGCCCCGGCATCGTTCGCGACCGCAAGCGAGAGCGCGCCATCGGCGGCGACGCGCAGGCGCAGGTCGAGGCCGTCGAGCTCGAGCCGACGGACCTTCACGTCGAGCAGCGCGAGCGCGAATGGATCGAGGCCGACCTTGCCGCTCGGGGCGGAGAGAACAGTTCGGCCGGCGGCGTCGCGCAGAGTGAGGCCCTTGAAGCCCAGACCCACTCCCCACGAATCGTGCATGATGTAGGTCGGGCCGAGGGTGAGCGCATAGCTGTCGCCGACCCGCTCCTTCAGCGAGGCTTCGATCTGGTCGTGCAAGCCGACCAGCCGGATCGGTCCGCGCGCCAGCAAGGAGGCCAGGACCAGCCCGCCGACGATGAACAGGGCCGCAGCGAACTCGACCGTCCGAAGGCAAACGTGCGCGATCTGACCCGCGCCGATCCTGCGCCAGCGCGACCGAAGGCGCGGACCCTCGGCGCCCGCCGCCATGTCGCGCATGGCGGCCCGGGCGCGTGTCCGCGTCGTCATGCTAAACCGTCGAATCAATAACGATCATCCTCCGAGCGCTGAATAAGGCGATAAGCGCCATCTTAGGGGATTCGAAGCCGCCGCGCCTGCACGCCTTGGGCGATCCTGCGGCCCGCCCCGGTCCGCCGCTTGAAACGCCTGGCGCCGCGGGTCAATGTCGGCCCGACGGCGAAGCCGCGTCCGGCAGGACCGCACTGATCCCATAATGAGACAAAACGAGGGCGATATGGCGAAGGAACTGGCCGAGGGCGATCCCGCGCCCGACTTCGAGCTGCCGACGGATGGCGGGCGCAGCGCCCGCCTCTCGGATCACAAGGGCAAGCCGGCGGTGATCTATTTCTACCCCAAAGACGACACCTCAGGCTGCACCGCCGAGGCCATCGACTTCAATCGCTTGCGGGCCAGCTTCGCCGCCGCAGGAACCGCAATCATCGGCGTCTCGCCGGACAGCGCCGCGAGCCACGACAAATTCAAACGCAAGCACGAGCTCAAGATCGCGCTAGCGGCCGACCCTGAGCGGTCGGCGATCGAGGCTTACGGCGTGTGGAAGGAAAAGAGCATGTACGGCCGCAAGTATTTCGGCGTCGAGCGCTCGACTTTTCTCATCGACCGCAACGGCCGCATTGCGAGGGTCTGGCGTAAGGTGAAGGTCCCAGGCCACGCCGAGGAGGTTTTGGCGGCGGCTAAGGCGCTCTGAGGGCGCGACAAGAGGGAAGGCCGCCCAAAAGCGGCCTTCCGGTTCGATCGAAGTCCGGACGCGTCAGAGGTCGATGGCGATTTGCGTTCTCGTCCTCCGGTATCTGGCGAAGCCGAGACCGGCGAAGCCCAGGAGCATCGTCGCCCAGGTCGACGGCTCCGGAACGCCCAGCGCGAAGCCCTGTCCATAACCGGTGAACCCCTGCCCTGTCGTGCCGGGATAGAAGCCGGTCGAATAATTGGTCGCATTCGCCGCCGCATAAGCGAGATCGATGGCGATGAGGCCGGTGGCCGGGGAACCCGGCGAAGCGCTTCCTACCACGCCGTCGCCCGTCACGCTGAGTGAATTGCCGTTCGTGTTGTACTCGTCGTACCAGATCGCAGCCGCGATCGCGGTGTACACATCCGGGTCCGTCACACCCTTGTCGTAGGCGGCGACGCCGAGGTTGGCGAGCGCCTGGATTTCCCCGGGCACGGGCGAGGCCAACGGATTGCCCGTTCCAGGTTGAGAGCCGGTCGAATCGGTCGAGACCGAGCCAGTGATATACGTCAGCGGCGGGCTGTAGGACCCGATGTTGATGTCATGGAGGAGGTCGACGCAAAACACGGGAAGTATGTTTCCCGACGTCGTGGTCAGCGTAAGCAGGGTCGTGATGGGGCTTTCGTCGATCGAATCGCTGTTGATTGTCCCAGTTACGGTTGTCGTTTCTTCGGACTGCACACCAACATTCGTGATATCCACCTGCCCGGCATGCGCGTTCGATGCCGCAAGGAGCGCCGCCGTGGCCGCCAAAGCCAAAACTCTCATCCGCATTTTTCTTCCCTTTTTTTATAGCGCCCTATGGCGACGCGATTTCTGTTGCAGTCAGTCACTCAGCGTCTTTTGTCTTTTCGTGTTCCTTTCCCTCCTCTGCGGTTTTGCGGCGGGCAAACCTAAAAAACTATCCCTCGTCGTATTTTAGGTTCACCTTTGATAATCACATGCTACGTGCGTCCGAAGCGGCTTTTCTGGCCGAAGGTGTTTTCCGAGTCAATAGTGGATTTGCGATGCGTTAACCTTAATGAGCTTTGCTCTGCGACCGGGGCGGGCCCTGTTCGCCGGGCTGGAGCGCTGGTTCATGTCGCTGGGAGAGGGCTGTAGGGAGCCGGGGCTGCCGACGACCCATTATTTTCTGTCGCTGTCGCGGGGCGACGCGATCCGCACTGTCATGCTGCGGCCGGCGGGCTTATGGGCGATCGCGGCGCTGACTGCCCTCCTGATCGTCTGGGCCTCCGCGGTCAGCGCCTATATCGCCTTCCACGACGACCTCCTCTCGGCCGTGGTCACGCGGCAGGCGGCAATGGAAAGCGCCTACGAGAGCCGCCTGGCCGAAGCGCGCGCTCGACTCGACGAGGTCGCCGGCCAGCGAGCGCTCGACCTCAAATCGTTCGCGCGCAAGCTCAGCGAACTCGCGTCCCGGCAGGCCCGGCTTGAGAAGCGCGGCGCGCTCGTCGCCGCGCTCGCCGCCGAATCGGAAGGGCGCAACCCGTCCGCGCGCGAGGGCCAACCGGCGCAGGCGTCCCCAGCCGATGCGCTCGGCGCAATCCGGGCTCTCGGGCCGCCGCTCCCAGCTGAAGGAGACGCCGGCGCGGCGCGCGCCTACGCCCCTCTCCCCGGCCTTAGCGCCGAGCCGGGGGCGATGAAGCCGCATCCGGTCGATGAGCCCGGCGAGACCCTGAGCGCGCGGCCCGCGCCAAGCCTGACTGCGGCCGCGGACGATCTCGACGCCGCAGCGCGCTCCGCCATCATCGACCGTTCGCTCGATCAAATGGACAGCGGCCAGATGAAGGCGCTTGCGGCCATCGGCCGCTCGGCCGAGCGCATCGCCTCGCGCGACGCCGCAATCGTCGCCCGGACCGGCCTCGATCCGGCGAAACTCACTGCGCCGCATGCCGAAGGGGGCGTCGGCGGCCCCTTTATCCCGGCGGAAGTCGATCCGAACGCCCCCGCTTTCGACCAGGCGCTCACCAGCGCCGCCCGCGATGTGGCCATGGCTGAGCGCCTCAAGGCGCTGATGCCATTCATGCCAGTGCGGATGCCGCTATTTGGGGACGCTAGCATCAGCTCGCCGTTCGGCTACCGCGCCGACCCATTCCTCGGTCGCCTCGCGCTGCATCCGGGCGTCGATCTCGTCGAGGCTTGGGGCGCCGATATCCACGCGACCGGCGCCGGCCGCGTCACCCACGCCGGACCAATGGGCGGCTATGGCATCATGGTCGAGATCGATCACGGCAACGGCCTCATCACCCGATACGCGCACATGTCGAAAGCGCTGGTCGAGGAAGGCCAGGACGTCGTCCAGGGCGCGGTCTTGGGCAAGATGGGCTCGAGCGGCCGCTCGACCGGGCCGCATCTGCACTACGAAGTGCGGGTCGACGGCGACCCGGTCGATCCCGAGCGCTATCTGCGCGCCGGCGCCGACCTGACGGCGGCGGAATAGCAGGGCCGCTCGGTTCCGCTTTCGCGGACGGGCCGGTAAACAGAACGGCATGGACGTCCTGCTGTTCCGCGCGCTCGCCCTTCTTGGCCTCGCGATTCTGGTCGCGTTGGCGGCGCGCCGCCTGCGCCTGCCCTATACGGTCGGCCTCGTGCTTGCCGGAGCGGCGCTCGCCGCCACCCGCAGCCAGGCGGGTCTCGGGCTGACCCACGAGCTGATCTTCGACGTCGTGCTGCCGCCGCTACTGTTCGAGGCGGCGCTGAACCTGCGCTGGACCGATTTGAGGCGCGATCTCGTTCCGGTGGTCGCGCTGTCGACCATCGGCGTTGTGCTCTGCGCGCTGGCCGTCGCGGGCGGGCTCGTCGCCTGGCTCGGCTGGCCGCTTGAATCCGCCCTCGTCTTCGGAGCGCTGATCGGCGCGACCGACCCGATCGCGGTTATCGCGCTCTTGAGGGAATCGGGCGTGACCGGCCGCCTGCGCCTTCTCATCGAAGCCGAGAGCCTGTTCAACGACGGCGCCGCCGCGGTGCTGTTCACGCTTATTCTGGTTTGGGCGGCCCATGACCCGGGAAACGCGCAAGGCCCACTCTCCGCCTTGACGACATTGGTCGTCGTCGCCGGGGGCGGGCTTGCCGCCGGATTAGCGGTCGGACTGATCGCGGTCATGATTGCGGGCGCCTCCGACGATCATCTGGTCGAAACCGCGCTGACCGCGGTCGCCGCCTTCGGCTCGTTCCTGATCGCCGAGCATTTCGGCGCGTCCGGCGTGCTGGCGACCGTCGCCGCCGGCATGACAATGGGCAATATCGGCGTGCTGGGGCCGAAGGAGCGATTCGGTCTGGCGCTGACCGCGCACGGACGGGTGTTCGTGCTCGAATTCTGGGAGTTCGCGGCCTTCCTCGCCAATTCGCTGGTGTTTCTCCTGATCGGCTCGGCGATGGCGACGATCGATTTCGCCCGCGAGGGGCTCGCCGCCCTGGCGTTGGTGATTGCGCTCGCGCTCGCCGGACGCGCCTTCGCGGTCTATCCGGTCTGCCTCGCCTTCGCCCGCACGCGGTGGGCGATCCCGCTGAACCAGCAGCACCTGATGTGGTGGGGCGGCCTGCGCGGCGCGCTCGCGCTGGCGCTGGCGCTGTCGCTGCCCGCCGACCTGCCGAGGCGCGACGACATTCTCATCTCGGCTTTCGCCGTCGTGGCCTTTTCGGTCATCGTCCAGGGACTGACCGCGCCGCTGACGCTGAGGGCGCTGGGCGTGACACGGAGGAAGAAGGCAGTGGAGATCGGGCGATAGCGTCAGAGCATGTTGCAATTGGATTGGTCCGGGGTTCTCGCGGTGAAGCCTTCTTACCGCCCGGCGCGTTATCAACAGATTTTGAGTGTTATATAATAACCGAGACCACAAATTAAAATTGCAAAAATAGAAAAAGTGAGATTTTTTTCATCGCCGCCGATCCCGCCCATGTTTCGAAATTCCTCCAAGAACCGACTTTAGCATGAATCGTGTTTCTGTAAAAGGGAAATATTTCAAGTCTTTGAAAGGATGACGATTGCAGCCCCGTTCAGCGGTTTTCAAGAGGCAAAGGGGGCTGCGAACCGGCGGCGCGGCCCGCCTTGCTTGACAAAAACGCCCGCGATCCGCCCTCGCGAGCTAACAATGAACAGGGAATTTAACAGGGAGTTTTTTCGCGCTTAACA